>VBPP01000180.1 GCA_005877365.1 Nitrososphaerota archaeon | reverse complement strand
CGACGAAATTTGCAAGGATTACCTCGCCGTCGGGCTTCTCGAGGCTGTAGCGCTCCGGATGGAACTGCACTCCGTAGATCGGGAGCCCGGAGTGCTTCATCGCACAGATCTCTGCTGTCGAGCTTCGGGCGAGGTGAGCGAACCCCGCGGGGAGTGACTCGACCTCCTCCTGATGAGACTCGTAGACGCCGATCGAATGGGGAAGGCCCCTGAAGAGAGTGTCACGCCTCAAGACCTCCGCGTCGCGGTAGCCCTTCGCGGGGTTGGCCGCCCTCACCACCCTCGACCCGAATGCGTGGCCGAGGAGCTGGTGGCCGAAGCAGACTCCCAGGGCTGGGCCGCCGTGGTCCTTCATGGCGTCTATCTCCCTAGCAAATTTCGCCTGGGTCTTCGCACTCGATAGCATGTCGTAGGAACCGCTCAGTATGACCCCGTCATACTCTCTCAGCTTCTCGCTCGTGACGAGATTCCAATCGGTGACCTCGACTCTGCCACCGCGGGCGAGGGAGGCCTTCAGGGTCAGCATCCTCTCCCGATTTGCTGCGTCGTAGTTGTTCACGAGAAGAAGCTTGAGCAAACTCCCCCGGCGCGGACTCTCTGAAACATAAGAACTTTTGTCAATCCAACCACGCCTCTCTCGACTCGACTCGACTCGCCTCGCCGAAGACACGAGGTGGGCGGCGCGTAAACAAACTTTTAAAGCAGACGAAAGAGGTTCGAAGATTAGGAGCTAGAGAAAAAATTGTTTGCACCCTCGGCGGGATACGACAGGGCGATTACCATCTTCTCCCCCGACGGCAGGCTTTATCAGGTCGAGTACGCCCTCGAGACAGTAAGGCGCGGAAGTCTCGCGGTCGGGATACGGACGAATAAGGGAGTCGTTCTCGCGGTCGAGGAGAGAGGCAGAAAACTGCAGAACGGCGACACATCGATCAAGATGTTCCAGATTGACGACCACGTCGGTGCAGTCGGAGCGGGCTACATCCCCGATGCGAGGATCCAGGTCGACAACGCGCGTGTCATGTCGCAGAGTAACAGGCTAATCTACGACGAGCCCATCGACATAGAGTCGATAGCAAAGAGGATAGCTGACCTGAATCAGCAGTACACTCAGTACGCTGGCGTGAGACCCTTCGGTGTCTCCCTCATCATCGCGGGCGTCGACGAGAACAACGGGCCCGTCGTCTTCCTCACGGACCCCACCGGGGCTTACCAGGGCTTCGATGCGATAGCCATCGGAGCCGGGAGCGACCAGGTTAATGACTACCTGGAAAAGAACTACAGCAAGGAGACAAGCATCGACCAGGCCGTCACCTTAGCCATCGAATGCATCTACCTGGTCAGCGAAGACAAGCACGGCACGGAACACATCAAGACGGCCGTGATAGACGCGGAGACGAAGAAGATGCGGAGGCTGACCGTGCAGGAGATCGGAAAGAACGCGGGCAGCGCAAAGACGCGAAGCGACAAGCCACCAGCGAAGAGCGGTTGAAGATATTTTTCGATGAGCAGCAGATATACAACGGTACGCCTAGTCGTAGATGGCGAACACTTCGAGATACTGGTTAACCCTGACCCCGCGCTGAACTTCAAGCTTGGGAAGCAGATAGAACCGTCTCAGGTCATCGCGGCAGACGAAGTCTTCTCCGACTCAACGAAAGGACTCCGGGTCGGAACTGAGAAGCTCAAGAAATACTTCAAGACCGAGGACTCGGCGAAGGCCGCGGTCGAGGTGCTCAGGAGAGGGGAGCTCCAGCTCACGCAGGAGCAGAGGAAGAAGCTCCTCGACGAGAAGAGGAAGAGTATCGTGACGATGATCGCGAAGACATACGTCGACCCCAGGACGTCCCTCCCGCACCCCCCCATAAGGGTGGAGCAGGCGATGCAGGAGGCGAGAATCTCCATCGACCCCTTCCAGGATGCGAGCGAGCAGACCAAGATGGTCGTCGAGAAGATTCGGAGCATCATCCCCCTGAAGTCGGAGAGGGTCAGGCTCCTCGTGAAGGTCTCCCCGCAGTACTCGGGGCAGACGATTGGAGTGCTGAAGAACTTCGGAGAGATTCTGAAGGAGGACTGGGGGGCCGACGGCACCCTATCGGCAATAGTAGAAATACCCGCTGGTTCCCAGCCTGGCCTGCTAGAGAAGCTAGGCTCGAACACGAAGGGAGCGGCCCAAGCTACATTGGTGAAATAAGTTGCCTCTCATAACAAGGAAACAGGTTATCCCGGGGGACGTCATCGCTTCCGGCGATTACAGGTACGGGAGCTACATAGAGAAGAGGGGAAGCGACTACATCGCGCTCAGGATCGGGCTGGCGGAGGTCAGCAGTGACGGGGTGAAGCTGATACCGCTGACGGGCCCTTACATCCCGCACGTCGACGACCAGGTCGTGGGCAAGGTCATCGATATGTCGGGGTTCGGCTGGGAGATCGACATCAACTCCTCATTCTTCGGCTACCTCCCCGCCTCGTTTGTCTTCGGGAGAGACTTCTCCCCCGCCACACACGACCTCAGCAGCAAATTCAAGGTTGGCGACCTGCTGCTCTGCAAGATAGAGGCCTTCGACAGGTCGAGGGACCCGCAGATCTCGATTCGTGGTCCGGGGCTGGGGAAGGTCCCGAAGGGCGAAATCGTTAAGATATCTCCGACAAAGGTGCCGAGGTTGATAGGAAGAAAGGGATACATGGTCAACATGATCAGCGACCAGACAGGCTGCGAACTGATGGTTGGACAAAACGGTCTGGTCGTGGTCTCCGGACCGGCGGAGGGGATCCTGAAGGCCTTGAACGCGATCAGGATGATCGAGGAGGAGGCCCATCTCGCCGACCTGACGACGAAGGTCCAGAACTATCTCGGAGCAGGGGCACAAGGTGGAGACTAAGAAGAAACTCATCAGCGATGCCGGGGTGAGGACAGACGGGAGGAGATGGAACGAGCTCCGACCCATCAGGATGGAGGTGGGGCAGCTGAAGAATGCCGACGGTTCGGCCTACATTGAGTTCGGCAAGAACAAGATCGTGGCCGCGGTGTACGGGCCGAAGGAGGTTCATCCGAAGCACATGGTCCTGCCCGATAGGGCGCTCGTACGCTGCAGGTACCACATGGCTCCCTTCTCCGTCGACGAGAGGAAGAACCCCGCACCGTCCCGGAGGGAGATTGAAATCTCCAAGGTCATCAGGGAGGCCCTCGAACCCGCGCTGATCGCGGAGGACTATCCGAGGGCGGCGATCGAGATCTTCGTGGAGGTCCTGCAGTCAGACGGGGGCTCGAGGGTAGCGGGGATCACGGCTTCGTCGCTCGCACTCTCCGACGCGGGAATAAACATGAGAGACCTCGTGGTCGGCTGCTCGTCTGGGATCGTCGATGGGCAGGTGGTCCTCGACCTCAACGACACCGAAGACAAGGAGGGGTCGGGAGACATGCCCGTAGCGTTCATGCCCAACCTGAACCAGGTGACGCTCCTGCAGGTGGACGGCATCTACACCCCGGAGAATTTCAGGAAGGCCTTCGAGCTCGCGATGACTGGCGGGAGGATGGTCTACGAGATGCAGAGGAAGGCCCTACTGGAGAAGTACTTTGGCGCCTCACCTTCCGAGACGGCGATGGAGGAGGAAGAGTAGTGTCGGCGGTCAAGAAGAATTACGTGGTGGAGACTCTCCGGAAGGCACAGATGGTCGAGCTTCTCGCGAAGGGTATGAGAGTCGACGGCAGGAGCCAGGAC
>VBPP01000222.1 GCA_005877365.1 Nitrososphaerota archaeon | reverse complement strand
CCTTCTCCCTCTCTGCCATCTTTTGAAGATCGAGAAGACAGAGGTCAGGACGAAGGTCGGTGATGACTCGGTGGAGGTCTCGGTTACGGTCTCGGCGCGTGAAAAGACCGGAGTCGAGATGGAGGCGCTCACGGCTGTAGCGGTGGCCCTCCTGAACATCTGGGACATCGCGAAATCGTATGAGAAGGACGAGAGGGGGCAGTACCCAGCGACCGCGATTGAATCAATCCGTGTGGTCAGGAAGGTTAAGGGGCCAGTTGAAGCCTCCTGAGCTTCACCGTCAGCAAGCGAAGAAGAGGCTTCGCTTCCACCTCCTGACGGTGAGCAGCGGCAGGTATCGAAGGAGGGCCGAGCATCCTCCCGACGAGTCGGGAGACGTCGCGGAGAAGATCATCGAGGCAGGCGGACACATCATCCAGAATCGGAGGCTGATATCAGATGATGCAAGAATGCTCGAGACGGCTCTACGAGAGTTCATGAAAAGCAATTCCGACGTCTTGGTGTACGTCGGGGGGACGGGTCTCTCCAAGAGAGACATAACGATCGAGACAGTTAGACCTTACTTCGAGAAGGAGATTCACGGGTTCGGAGAGCTGCTCCGCAGCCAGAGCTTCGCGAGGGTTGGGGCCGCCGCGATGCTCTCGAGAGCGACTGCCGGGGTAGCGAAGGGCAGACTGATTCTCTGCCTCCCGGGTTCCCCCGATGCCGTCGAGACTGCCCTGGCCGTCTTCATATCTGAGTTTCCTCACGCGGTTCATATCGCGAAGAGCTGATCGCAGGTCATCACCCGGGCTTGGAGAACGGGTCCGAGAGGGGAAGGGCGCTGGTGTTGTGGAGCCCTCGTCTCCCTGCTCCTCCTTGATGTGGCAATCGCACACCCAACCGGATTTCAGGACATTCAGATCGGCCGCTCGTCGTCGGAGGACTCTCGTCCTCTCCATAGAATATGGCACCGCAGCTCCTCGGCGCAATCACGCTCGCGAGTCTTCTTGCTTCCCTTCTTGTGTGCCGAGGCTCGCGGAGGCGACTCGTCCGTGACAGGTCGACGAGAGACGTCACTCCCAGCGGTGGAAGGCCGGATGTCCTCTCTTCACGGCTACGAAGGTTCCCTTCATACTGGCTGTCATTTTGCCCCCGACATCGATGAGCCCCTCGACGGTCACGCGATAACCCTCTGTGGAGGTCGCGCGTGCCCGAATATGCATGGTCTTCGAGATGGGGGTAGGGCGAAGAAACTTCACTTCGTACGCCGAGGTTACGGTTCCGGGTGGAGAATCCATTCCACTCTTCCTCATGAGAGTATAAGCGGCGGTCCAGTTTCCGTGGCAGTCGAGGAGGGTCGATAGGATTCCGCCGTTCACGAATCCTGCGAAGGCGACATGTTGAGGCTCTGACTTCCACTCCGCGACTACCTCGTCACCGACGGCGAAGCTCCTTATTCTCAGACCCTTTGAGTTCTTGGGCCCGCAGCCGAAGCAGAAGCTGTTGGGCGCGTACATCTCCTGGAGACTCTTCATGATTCTCCTCCCCGTTCGAAGTGACAACTCGGAATAAGCTTTCACTTGTTGAGACGCCGTAACCGAGTCTTGGCGGAACGGGAATTACAATCCCACCCCGCCCTCTTCTCGTTAAGCTGTACGCACAGCCTTGGCTACGTGAAAGGCGCCGGGGGTAGGAGTTTCGCCCGCGGCAGACCCGTCTAACAGGGTCAGTTTTTACCGCGGGATTCGAACCCACGCGACCCGTGAGGGTCACGGGCTTTCTTTGGGCTGCTCAAGGCCCGCGCAATAACCACTCTGCCACCCCGGCATGATTCGGATGATTCAGATTACTTTTAACCGTTGGCGAGCGAGACCGCGTACTGTTCCAGCAGATGACGGTAATCGTTAGAGAGGCGAAGCCATCGGACAAGAAACCACTGATGGACTTCGTCACGAAGACGTGGGGCGGCCACGACTACGTCCCGAGCGTCTGGGATGAGTGGTTGCGCGACAAGGGTGGAAAGATGTTCGTCGTCGAAGTTGACGGGAAGCTGGTCGGAATGAATCGGGTGCGACTTCTCAAGGACGGCACTGGCTGGCTCGAAGGGGTGAGAATCCACCCCGACTTCAGGGGGAAGGGGCTGGCGTCACTCCTCGGCGAGAAGTCGATGGAGTATGCCTCCGAGCTGGGGGTCTCCTCCTTCAGGCTGGCGAGCAGTTCTAGAAACACAGCGGCGCACAGACAAGTCGCGAAGATGGGATTCTCAGAAGTCGCCAGGTTCGACGTCTTCAGAGCGAGGACCAAGTCGAGACTCCTTCGCGGGGGAGGAGTCGACAGACTCTCTCCGTCAGACCTCAGCAAAGCGCTGAGGATGATCCGCGGCTCAGAAGAGTACCGGGCTGGCAAAGGTGTCTACTGGGATGCATTCGTAACTCGGGCGCTCGACAGAGAGTCGCTTTCGGAGCTTATCGCGAAGAGATACGTCTTTTCGGCAAGGGATGAAGTGGGAAACAGCGCAGTCGCAGTCTGTGGTCCGGCGAGGGAGGGAGAGGAGGTATGGCTACAGATGTCTTTCCTCTGTGGAGAACCAGCGCTCTGCAAGAAGATCGTTTCTCACCTCTTCCGAAGCTCTAGGCCCAAGAGAGACGAAAACTTCGTCTTCCTGCCGAAGGGGTCGAGACTGTCGAAGAGCTTGAAGGAGCTCGGTCTCAAGAAGTATTTCCAGATGGTCGTCTTCGAGCGGCGTCTCGACTAACAGTTAATACACGTTGGCTGCGAGCTCGAATCCATGAACTCGAAGGTCACGGTTTTGGGAGCCGGGCTGATGGGACACGGCATAGCCCAGGTGGCAGCGCAGGTCGGAGGGTACGAGGTGTCGTTGCTCGATGTGAAGCAGGAGTTCCTCGACAGAGGCCTGAGCATGGTCAAGGGTAGCCTCGCGAAGTTCGTCGCGAAGGGGACTTTGACCCAGAAACAGGCGGATGCTGTCTTCGCGAAGATACATCCCACGCTGAACCTGAAGGAGGCCGTGAGTGGGAGTGACCTAATCATCGAGGCAGCGTCAGAGGACCCGAAGCTGAAGCTCGACCTTTTCAAGAATGTGTCGGAGCTCATCGAAGGAGATGCCGTCTTTGCCTCGAACACCTCGTCGATCAGCATTACGCTTCTCGGAGGCGCGACAAAGCACCCTGAGAATGTGTGTGGGATGCACTTCTTCAACCCGCCGCAGTTGATGCCCCTCGTTGAAATCATCAAGGGGAGGAGGACCTCGGAGGAGACCGTCCTATTCGTGAAGGAGGCGTCAAAGAAGATGGGGAAGGAGACGGTGCTTTGCAGGAAAGACTCGCCGGGCTTCATCGTGAACAGGATACTCGTGCCTGCCCTCAACGAAGCCGTCTTCCTAGTTCAGGAGGAGGTTGCGGACCCCGAAGACATCGATAAGGCTCTGAAGCTCGGGCTAAACTGGCCGATGGGTCCGCTCAGGTTACTCGACTACGTGGGTCTCGATACGACTCTGAACATCACACAAGTATTCATCAATGAATTTCAGGATAGCAAGTATCGCCCTCCGCCCCTCTTGAGAGAGATGGTCCGGGCTGGGTTGCTCGGCAGAAAGTCTGGAAAGGGCTTCTACGATTGGAGTGGAGAGGGCCCTAGGAAGGGCTGAGCTTTTTCGCGATCTCCCTCGGAAATTCGACAGGCTTGCCTCGGCTGTTGACCAGGACATGAATGGTGTACCCGTCGCAGAGCAGGGTCTTCCCCGGAAGTCTGTAGACCTCGTTTTCAAACCGAAGACTCGTGTTTCCAACCTTAGCGATTCGCGTCTTCACGAGAATTTCGTCGTCGAATTTCGCGGAAGCGTGGTATGTCGCTTTAGCCTCCACGACGGGGATCCTTAGGCCCCTCTCCTCCCAGCGTCTGTACTCCAGCCCAAGATTGCGAAACAGCTCCATTCTTCCCACCTCAAACCAGACGAAGTATTTTGCGTAGTAGACGACCTGCATCGTGTCGGTCTCTTCGTACCGAACCCTGAGCTTGATTTCATGCTCTGGCCGCAATTTTCGTCGGGGCTCGAATCGTTGGACCTTTTAACCTCGCGGTTGCGAGAGTAGGTTTTTACGTCCAGCCGCGAGGCCCGAAGTTGTGAACTACGACACAATCATCGTGTCGAAGGAGCAGGCGCTAGGGGTCATCACGCTGAACAGGCCGGACGCGCGTCAGATGCGTCGTCATAGCTGGCAGCGAAAGTGCATTCTCGGCGGGGGCGGACATCAAGGAGATGGTCGAGATGTCAGCCGTTGATATGGCGAAGACGGGCCACTTCTTTCCCCTCTGGGACGCGGTGGGAAGGTACCCGAAACCGGTCGTCGGGGCTCTCAGTGGTTTCGTCTTAGGCGGCGGGCTGGAGCTGGCCATGAGCTGTGACGTCCTCGTTGCGTCTGAGACGACGAGATTGGGACAGCCAGAGATAAACATCGGAGTGATCCCCGGAGGAGGAGGGACGCAGCGACTCACCCGAGCCGTGGGCAAGTACAAGGCGATGGAGATGATACTGACCGGGAGAATGATAGGGGCGGAGGAGGCCAAGACCCTTGGTCTCGTGAGCAGGGTCGTTCCGAAGGAGGCGTTCCTCTCCGAAGCCAAGAAGGTCGCCACGGAGATCGCGTCGAAGTCACCGCTCGCGACAAAGTTCGCGAAGCAGGCGATTAACAAGGCGTTTCAGGTTGGCCTCGCCGACGGGTTGGACTTCGAGAGGGAGCTCTTCTACCTGCTCTTCGCCTCGGAAGACAAGAGTGAGGGGATGAGGGCTTTCCAAGAGAAGAGGAAGCCCGAGTTCAAGGGTAAGTAAGATGGACGAGAAGGCTGTCAAAGCGGAGGTCAAGAACTCGGTCCTCTGGATCAGGTTGAACCGTCCCGACGTGCTCAACGCGTTCAATGAGCAGATGGGTACAGACCTCCATGAAGCTCTCAAGGATGCGGAGAAGAATCCGAAAGCCAGGGCGATTGTCCTTACTGGGGAGGGGAGAGCTTTCTCCGTGGGGGAGGACCTCAACACAAGCAGGGTGATGTACGAGAGCGGGAAGCCTCTTCTGCTGGGGGAGGTTCTCCGAAGCAAGTACAACCCCATCGTGGCTCGGATAAGACGAATGGACAAACCCGTCCTC
>VBPP01000035.1 GCA_005877365.1 Nitrososphaerota archaeon | reverse complement strand
CCCCATCACCTCGGTCCCGCCTGCCTTCTTGAAGGTCTCGATCGCCGAATCGATCTCTTCGACCCCTATGAAGTTCCTCGCCCCATCGTTCGGACCCATCTTCTTGTACATCCCTCCCCCCACGCTCTTGCCTCTGGGGCCGGTGGCGATCAGCCAGTAGTCGAATCCAGGCATCTTGGCCTTCTCGAACTTCCATCCGAAGACTGTCCTATAGAAGCCGCTCAGCCTCTCGACTTCGTTTGCCGGAATCTCGAAGTGCACTATCGTCTTGGTGACCATGAGCAGCGCATTCCCCCGCTACCTATTTAATCTGAGCGCGGACGGACGTAGCCTTGCCAAAGGCGAATCCTACGAAGCGCGTTTGACCTTCCTGACCCACTATTTCGTACCCTTCCTTGAGCCCGTAAGCACCATAGAATATCAGGCCCTACGGGTTGGCTACTTGCTGCCCGGCTTGCTACCTATCTCGACGAGTTGGAGATTGGCCTGATAGCGCTTTCCGTGAATCTCCAGCTTCGCTGAAGCGTAGAATCCGCGAGAGCCAGTTGAGAAGGTTTTCTCGCTGAGGCCGATTTCTCCCAGCTTATTCGTACCATCGTAGATTTCAGCGCGCATGATTCCTTGGGTCGAGCCCGCCATATTTAAGCTGGGAAGTGTCGCCGTCGCCGACCTACATCATCCCCGCTTCAAGGGCCGTCTGGTCGGGAGGCTTAGCTGGCTTGAGGGGTGGACGGCCTTTTGTCTTTCCCCTTAATCAGGAGACCCGCCACGAAGACAGGGACGCTCGCTCCCAGCAAGACAAGAAATAGAATCAGAATGGATTGTGAGAACGCTTCCCTCAGGGGTGGAATGAACGCTGCAAGGGACGGGTTTGCTGCCAGCAGCCTGGCGAGGGCTGCAGGGGAGGCTAGAATCTGCCCGACGAGATTAGGATCGCTCAACACCACCCTACCGTTAGGCGGGATGCCGACAAGCAAGCTTGAGAGTTGAGCAGAGAACCTGTTCGCTTGAATCGCTCCGAGACTAGCTACGCCAATGGCTCCCCCCAAGTTCAAAGTGAAAGCCGCAAGAGCAGAGGCGACGCCGATCTCATTCCTCTGTACCGAGTTCTGGAATGCGACTATCGTGGCCGGAATCATCAAGCCGCTTCCCACACCTATCGGGACAGACAGCTCCATCAGCCGAATGAGGGAGGAAGAGGAGTTGATTGATTGCAAAGCCACTAGTCCTCCCACAAGGATTCCGGCCCCAACGAGTACGGTGTTCCTGTAACCCATCCTCGACAGAGACAACCCACCCAAGAGAATCCCTAAAGTCGTTGGAAGTGCAAATGCGTACACGACGTTCCTTACGTCCGAGACACTCCCACCTAGCACCGCTTGCGCATAGAGCGGAATGTAGGCGATTAGTCCAAAGAGAACCATCGCTCGCAGTATGTTGACTGCGGTCGCGGCTGAAACTGTCCTTTTCCTGAATAGACGGAGAGGGAGTACCGGCTCTCTCGCCCGCCTTTCAACCGCAACGAAAGTCAGGAGAACGGCACCGCTGCCGGCGAATAATGCCGCCTCTTCCCAGGAGACCCAGTCGAACGTCGAGCCTCCCAGGAACAGACCCATCATGAAAAGGGCAAGAAACCCGCCGAGGGCCGAAGCTCCCACCCAATCGCTGAAGGCGCTGGCTCCCGCGTTTCGTGACTCCCGTAACGTCAGGTATATCATAAGGAAAGCGATGACGCCCAACGGGAGATTTATGTAAAATATCCACCGCCAGTTAATCGCCTCCGTCAGGTATGAGCCTGCGGCGGGGGCTACTGCGAATGCGATTCCATTGACGGAGAAGAGGAGTCCTTGAACCCTCCCCCGCTTCTCAGGAGGGAAGAGGTCTCCCGCAATGGCAATCGTAGCCGGAACGAATGCGCCAAACCCGATGCCCTGGACTGCTCTGAAGACGATAAGTTGGTAGATGTTTTGCGAGGCGCCGGAGAGTGTCGAACCTATCATGAATACAACGAGCCCCATCAAGAAGAATCTCTTTCGTCCGTAGAGGTCGGAGAGCTTCCCGAAAATCGGAATGACGATGGTCTGCACTATCACGAAGGAACTGAATACCCACGCGTAGAGACTCAGGCCGCCCAGATCGGAGATGATGGTAGGGCCTGCGGTAGCCACGATTGTCACGTCCATGAAACCCAACAGTAATCCGGTGAGCAGCCCCCCTAGAATTAGGGCCACCGTTCTTCTACGCAGTACGGGCCCTGCCTGTGGTCCCATCTGAGAACTCAATCCAGACATTCCGGTCGGTCGATTTACCTCAGACAAATTTCGCGATTGCCTCCGTCGGACGGTCCTCCTCCTGAAGATAGCCGCGAGCTGGTTCTGGAGTCGCGACATGGAATCGTGGTCCTCTTCGGTGTTCAGCAAACGAAGAGCTGGGCGCGACCTCTACTCTCCCTCCCATCCGGATTCGTGTTGTTCTTGCTCACGCGGCGGCCATGATTTGCACCACGTATAAACAGGTAAGGGAGTGAGGGCACATTTTGCAAAAAAAGCTACAGTCGATAGGTCGATTGACAGGATTGTCCAGCGCGTAAGATTCATCGCATCTCCACAGGAGGCCACTAGATTGTGCTGTCCTGAATTCTCGATCCCTGAAGCTTCAAGAATGCTAGCTGGAGGTCAGCTGGCGAGGACGACTCTACCGTGCCGAAAAGATGTGCCTGGGCCAGAGACCCGCTGATGGTCGAGTATCACGACAGAGAATGGGGGGTTCCCCTGGACGATGACAAGAGGTTGTTCGAGCTGCTGACGCTGGAGGGGGCCCAGGCCGGGCTATCCTGGTCAACCATCCTGGGAAGGAGGGAGAACTATCGGAGGGCGTTCGATGGTTTCGACCCCGAGAAGATAGCGAAGTACACGGCGCGTGATGTCAGCCGCTTGATGGGAGACGAGGGGATCGTCAGGAACAGGCTGAAAATTCTCTCAGTCATCAATAACGCGAAGCGATTCCTGGAGGTCAAGAAGGAATTCGGCTCTTTCGATCAATACGTCTGGAGTTTCGTGGACTACACGCCGATAGTGAACAGATTCAGGGAGCTGCGAAGCATACCCTCGAGCACTCCTGTCTCCGACAGAATGAGCAGGGACATGAAAAAGAGAGGCTTCAGTTTCATCGGGTCAACCATCTGTTACGCGTTCATGCAGGCGGCTGGGCTGGTCAATGACCACACACTTGATTGCTTTAGGTATGGAATGAGCCGGAGGAAGAAGAGTGGCTGAGGGTTGTGCCCGGCGGATTGCTTATCTAAGATGCATTCAAAAATGCGGCGTTCATCTTGACACCCAAGCGGACGCTGTACCTGGCGCTGCCGCTTGTCGCCCTAGTCGTGCTGGTGCTGACATACTTCCGGTTGTTCTCGTCGCCCATCGTGATCGCAATCCTCGTGGTGCTCTACGTGGCCGTCAGCCTGAGGAACCGCAGGAGGTTCACCAAGGAAGGGAAATGAAACGGACGATAGAGGCTTTCGCTGATGCGACTTGAGAACTACAGAACCGTTCGTTCCCATCCCGGAGGACGTTATACCCCAGATGCTCTCGCTAGCCTCCTTGAAGCCGAATGAGAGGCTCGTCGACCTGGGTTCGGGAGACGGGAGGATCGTGATCGCGGCGGCGAAGTCGTTCGGAGCTAGCGCTCTGGGCGTGGATGTCCGCGGGGGCTTGGTAAAGGAGTGCCGAAGGAGGGTGCGCGAGATGGGCCTCTCGGGGCGGGTGAAGGTCCTGCGCCGCAACTTCAGAGACGTCAATCTCAGGAGGGCTGACGTGGTGGCTCTCTATCTTTCGAGTTACACCCTCGGGCTGCTCGCGCCGAAGTTCGCGAGGGAGCTCAGGAGGGGGAGCAGGGTGGTGACGTTCGATTTCCCGATCTTCGGGTGGAGGTCCAACCGTGAGCTGTCATTCACCCCGAAGGGCTGGAAGAAGGCGCACCCGATTTACCTCTACCTAGTATAGCCCCGGCGGCGGTCTCGCAGTAAGTCGTCGAAGGAAGAGATGCGACTATTGTCGCGTTCCTTCAGAGAGGTCTCACTTCGAGAGAGTTGTGGCCAACTTAGCGGCCGCTTCGCGAAGCGTCTGGTCCTTCTTCGAGAAGTGAAACCTGACGCTCTTCTTCCCCATTTCGGGATGAGCGTAGAAGCTCGACGCCGGTACTGACGCCACACTCGCTTCTTCCACGAGATACCGGGCGAACTCCACATCATCCTTCTTGCTCAGCGCGCTGAAATTCGCAAGGACGTAGTAGGCACCCTCCGGCTCCACGGGGTCGAACCCGATGTCCCTCAGGGATTTCACGATGAAATCGCGCCTCTTCTGGTAATTCTTCGCGAGACTGGCGTAGTATGACTGCGGTAGTTTCAATGCCTCGACAGCCGCCCTCTGCAGCGGAGTGGGTGCGCAGACTGTGGTGAAGTCGTGAACCTTTCTTACCGCGCTTGTGATATCCTTTGCGGCGATCGCGTAGCCCAAGCGCCAGCCCGTCACGCTGTACGTCTTCGAAAGACCCGATATCGTCACCGTCCTGTCGTGCATGTCTCCTATCGTCGCTATGCTGATATGCCTCCGCCCGTCGTAAACGATGTACTCGTAGATCTCATCTGTGATGGCCAGAGCATCGTAGTCCGCGCAGAGGTCGGCGATGACACGCAACTCCTCTTCTGCGAAGACCTTCCCGGCCGGGTTGTTCGGCGTGTTCAGTATGATTGCTTTGGTACGCGAGTTGAAAGACTTCTTGAGTTCCTCCTCGTTGAACCGAAAGTCGGGCGCCCGGAGTGCGACGTGGCGTGGTCTCGCCCCCGCGATTATCGTCGCTGGAACGTAGTTTTCGTAGAAAGGCTCGGGTATTATCACCTCCTCTCCAGGGTCCGTGACGGCGATTATAGAGCCCGTCATTGCCTCGGTCGAGCCGCACGTTACAGTGATGTCTGTCTCCGGGTCCGCTTCTATCCCGTTGAAGCGCCTGGCTTTCTCCACGATGGCGTGACGAAGTTCAACGGAGCCCCAAGTGATCTCGTACTGGTTAAGGTCATCACGAATTGCCTTGATGGCGGCCGACTTGATTCTTGGGGGTGCCTCGAAGTCGGGCATTCCCTGAGCGAGGTTAATCGCCCCGTACTGTTTGGCGAGCCTGGTCATCTGCCGGATGACCGACTCCGTGAAATACTGGGCCTTCTTTGAGACGTGTGCCCGAACCGCTTTGGCTTGCAACGGGAGCTGACCTGCCACTCCAACCAAACGCGACGTAATTAACTTGCGCCCGGCGGCGTCGCTACCGCCGTCGTTCTTCACGCTGTTTGGCTCCCTCGGTATCGATTCCGCGTTGCTGGGACTAGGAGGGATACTCACCCTTGTAGGTTTGATTGGAGGCCAGATCCTTGGCCTGTGGAGAGTAGGGACACGGTACAACGAGACCACAATTAAGGTTGGGGCGATATTCACCATCATCCCGCTTCTGAATATCGTGGGGCCGATCCTGGTGCTGATAGGAGCGCTAGAGGCGAAGGGTCGGCTGGCGAAACCGTAAACGGAGGGCTTCACCTCAGGCGTCACGGATGCTTGAAGGCAGCGAAGACTGGACGAATGACGACCCAACCTCGGAACGACAGCGTCAGTTCAAGATAGCGCCACGATACGGACAAATACACTTTCCACGACGGATGAAGCATTGCCCAGAGCGTACTTCGAAACGGTTAATCCCGCGACGGGTGCGAAGATTGCCAAATACGGGCTGGCCTCTATTGACGAAGCGACGAAGAAGCTCAGACGCGCAAAGACAGCCTACGAAAAGCTCTGGGGCAAGCTCTCGGTACGGGAGCGCGCCGGTTACCTCCCGAAGCTAGCAACTTCTTTGCGTTCGAGAAAGCGCGAATACGCCGAGCTCATTACCACCGAGATGGGCAAACCGATCTCCCAGTCCCTTGCGGAGGTCGAGAAGAGCGCGTGGACCGCCGAAGTCTACGCTGAAAACGCCGCCCGATGGCTGGGTGAGGAACTGGCCAGCACCGACGCCAAGCTGAGCTACGTGGCTTTCGAGCCGCTGGGGGTGGTGCTCTCCGTGATGCCCTGGAACTTCCCATTCTGGCAGGTTTTCAGGTTCGCGATACCCGCGATCGTGGCTGGAAACACTTCGGTGCTGCGCCACTCGAACGTCTGCCCGGGCTCCTCGCTCGCGGTCGAGAGAGCCTTCGAAGAGGCGGGGTTCCCCGAGGGCGTCTTCAGCTCGGTGATAACAAGCCACGAAATCGCAGCGAAGATGATCGGGTCAAGTTACGTCCAGGGAGTCTCTTTCACGGGCAGCGTGGAGGCGGGGAGGTCGATCGGCGAGATGGCGGCCAAGAATCTCAAGAAGTTTGTCCTTGAGCTGGGGGGAAGCGACCCCTACATCGTGCTCGACGACGCAGACGCAGAGAAGGCCGCGACTGTCGGGGCAAGCGCTCGGTTAATCTGTTCAGGGCAAAGCTGCATCGCCGCGAAGCGGTTCATAGTAACCAAGGGAGTAGCCAAGCGTTTCTTTGACGCATTCATCAAGGAGTTCGAGAAGAAGAAGCTGGGCGACCCGATGGACCCGAAGACGGACGTGGGACCGCTGGCGACGAGCGGACAGCTCAAGGCCCTCGACCTGCAGGTTAGGGAAGCGGTGAGAGGAGGAGCGCATCTCTCGATGGGAGGACGCCGAAAGGGAGGCAGAGGGGCATTCTACGAGCCAACCGTCCTTGATAGGGTCAAGAGAGGGATGAAGGTCATGAGCGAGGAGGTCTTCGGGCCGGTCGCGCCAATCTACGTGGCGAAAGATGAGGAAGAAGCGATTGAAGTCGCGAACGACAGCGAGTTCGGACTCGGCTCCAGCCTCTGGACAAGCAGCGGCGACAAGGCTAGGAACCTGGCCAGCAGAATCGAAAGCGGAATCGTCTTCATAAACGACCTCGTGAAGTCCGACCCAAGGATGCCCTTCGGCGGGATAAAGAATTCCGGAATCGGAAGGGAGCTATCGAAGTACGGCCTGAGGGAGTTCGTAAACGTGAAGTCAGTTAATATCTTCGGAATAGAGGGGGTCGCCGCCTCTCCTCCGCTGTAGAGTGACATCCTCCCAAGACCTCCCCGTCACTTGTGAGGAAGATTTCTCTGGAGACCACTGACGGTTAAATAAACGAAGGAGGAGACTGCCGCACGACGATGCAGGTCGAGTCTAGGTACACCGTGAACGGAGTAAGAACTTCACGACCTCTGAAGCCGATGAGCCTCAGTCACGTGGGGCTCTTCTACGATGACTTGAAGGAAACTATCAAGTTCTACAGGGACACGCTCGGCTTGGAAGTCTCAGACTTCGGTGCGCGATCCCATCTCGGGGGAGGCGAGGCTCCAAGACTCGTCTTTGTCCGTGCGGGCACAGAGCACCACTGCATTTCACTCTTCCCACGAGACATGAAGATGCCGAGGGACGACGTTCACATGCAGCACGCGGCTTGGAACATCCGGACTTACTCGGAGCTGATGAAGGCTGTCGACTTCGTAACCGAAAAGGGGTACAGGCCCGAGTTCCTCGTGAGAAGGTCGCCTGGAGGGAACTACGCAGTCTACTTCTTCGACCCGGAGGGGAATAGGATCGAGCTCGCGTACGGCCTTGAGCTCATCGGGTGGCAGGGGACTCCGAAGCCCTACGAGCTCTGGTCCAAGTTCCTGGTCGAGGGGACTCTACCCAAACCCCCAATCACGCCGGCGGAGGAGGAGATTGAAGTTATCCGCAAGGGTTACGACTATTTCGGGAGCACGAAGTGTTCGTACACTCTTGAGAAGGCTTACGAACTCCTACCAGACCCAGAGGTACCGAAGCGATACGACGCCAGCGGCGAGGGCCGTCCAAGGCCCTTCAAGATAGAGCGGATCAGGTACTACTCGCTGACTTGCCAAGACCTAGCTCGGCAGCACAAATTCTACCAGGAGATAATGGGGCTGAGGACAGTCGGGCGAGGCATGAAGGGAGAGGTGTTAATGTCGGTAGGATTCGGGAATGAGACGGAACTGAAGCTCGTTAAGAGTCCAGCACACGAGTCACCCAGGCTGCAGAGAGCCTGCTTCGAGCTGCGCTCATATGGGGAACTCCTCGGTGCAGCGGCCTACCTGCGGACGAAGGGAGTAAGGGTTGTCTACGAGGGGAGGGGGGAATCGCCCAGCCTACATAACGAGCTCTGCATTGACATCGCAGACCCGAGCGGCAATCCCATCAGGCTCACGTTCAGTCCCGACTCGAAGGGGATGAAGGAGAAGGAGCAGAGCATCACAGACTCACCGGGATTGCCCCCTCTCTTGGAGTGCGAACTCTCAGACTGAATTTTTTTCTAACTCCTTTCTCGGGGCGATTCCCAAAATCGTGCTCAGCGTTGAAAGCGTCAGTCATGATCCTGAAGCGGTAGAAGGCTTATTAGCTGAAGACGTCCTTTTTCTCCCATGGGAGAAGATACCGACGGATATAGCCCCGTCACCGAGTATATCGACATAGGGAATGAATACGCGACGGTGCAGCTGAGGAAGGTTAAGACAAGAAACGGATTCAGGCTGGAGATCTATTCTCCTAAGCTGGGGTATCGGTCCTACCTCGACCCCCTCCAGTTGGAAAGCCTGACGTGGGTCCCGAAGAAAGTCTTCGACAAGTTCCTCGAGACGCCTTATGGAACCTAGCGGAGGGTTGGCCGGATGGGCTGGCTCGATGGCAGGGTAGCGCTGGTAACGGGCGGGGGCTCGGGGATAGGGCGCGGGGTCGTTGAGACTTTCATCGAAGAAGGCGCGAAGGTCGGTGTCCTGGAAATATCCCCGACCAAGGTTGCGGACCTGAAGAAGATTGGAGCCGGTGTCGAGGCGGTCCAGGGCGATGCCACCATTCTGGAGGACAACGGAAGAGCTCTAAGCAAAACTATCTCTCGGTTCGGGAAGCTGGACATACTCGTCTGCTGTCCTGGCCTCTTCGACTACTTCATCCCCTTGAAGGACCTTCCCGTCGCGAAGCTGGGCGACGCCTTCGATGAGATATTTGCAGTGAACGTCAAGAGCTATGTCCTGAGCACGAAGGTAGCGCTCGAGGAATTGCTAAAGAACGAAGGGTGCATCGTCTACACGCTCTCGAATTCTTCCTTCTATCCGGCGGGGGGTGGGGCACTTTACATGGCCACCAAGTTCGCGCTGAGAGGGCTCGTGACACAGATGGCCTACGAGCTTGCGCCTAGGGTCAGGGTGAACGGGGTCGCCCCCGGCGGAACTATGACAGACCTAAGAGGGCTGAAGTCGCTCGGGGAGCAGGGTAGAGCTCTAGGAGCTGACCCTTCAAAGGCTGAGGAGATTCGACGGACGAACCCACTGCGCGTCGTAGCGACGCCGAAGGACCATTCGTGGGCCTACGTCTACCTGGCAAGCAAGGAGAGATCACGCGCGGTTACCGGAACGATCATTCAGACGGACGGCGGATTGGGAGTGAGAGGGCTGACAAGGCTGTCCGGGCTCTCCGAAGACCGGACGACAAAGAAAGCCACCCATTAAACCCTTAAATCCGCTGAGGAGGAATTGCTCGCGAATTGGCTCAGACCTCTGAGCAGCAACGAGAATACGCGCATGACTTACTGACAGAGACCGAAAAATCCCTTGGGGACGGTCTCCTTCCCCTGAAGGTCATCGCCGACCCTGTGATCTACGAACTGGAGCAGGAGAAGCTATTCCCCAGAACTTGGTGCTTCTTGGCCCATGAGAGCGAGATCCCAAAGCCTGGAGACTACGTGCTGCGGTACATCGGCGGGCGCGATTCGGTGATAGTCGTCAGGTCGGAGGACAACGACGTGAAGGCCTACCTGAACATCTGCATCCACAGGGGGGCCAGACTCGTCAAGGCCGATATGGGAAACACGTCACACTTCAGATGCACCTACCACGGCTTCACCTACAACACCGACGGCGAGCTGATCGGAATGCCTGTGAAGGAGGCGACCTACGGGAATGCGTCCGGGATCGAGGACCTCGGCCTCTTCGAAGTGAGGATAGCCTCTTACAAGGGGATGGTTTTCGGCAACATAGAAAAGAATGCCCCTCCTCTCTCGGATTTCTTGGGAGATGTTCGATTTTACCTCGATTTCATGATAGACAAGACGGGCGAGGGGATGACCTTCTCCTCGCCGCAGAGGTGGATCAGCCACCACAACTGGAAGGTCTCATCCGACAACTTCATCCAGGATAACTACCACGTGATGACGAGCCACGTCTTCATGTTTGATATGGGATTCCTGCCTAAGAACCCCCTGGTGCTCGCCGGAAGCCGCGTCTACTGCGGCAATGGGCATGGGGTCGGGACAAACCGGGGGATCACCCCCGACGGGCTGGTGGACTTTCCGAGACCGATAGGCTATCCAGAGTGGTGGCCTGGGGTGGTTGAGAAGACCCGAAAACATCTTCCTCCGCAACAGTTCGAGCTCTGGAACTCCCTCACTCAGATGCACGGGAACATCTTCCCGAACCTTGGACTGATCGAGACGGTGAACAGCTACAGGGACCAGGACAAGTTCCCTCCTCCGTTCAAGAGATTCAGCATCTTCAGGCCGACCAGCGCCGACACCTGTGAAATCTGGCACTGGTTCGCAGTGGAAAACGACGCGCCGGAGGAGTACAAGAAGGCATCCCTCGAATCCTGCACCGAGTCGACCGGAGCTGCAGGGCTCGTCGAGGTAGATGACATGGAGAATTGGTACAATATAACCCAGTCCTCGCTTACACCTAGCGCGAAGCACATCAAACTCCTCTACAAGATAGGAGCCCACGAGGGCTTGGACAAGAACTGGAAGTACCCGGGTCAGGCGTCGAAGTCCGGCTTCAGCGAATACCCTGGTATCCAGTTCTACAAGACTTGGTTGAAGTACCTGTTCGACTAGGCGAATCGGATGGATGTCGACGACAGAACATACAGAGAGGTAACGGAGTTCCTCTACCGAGAGGCGGAGCTTCTAGACCAGGGTCGCGCGAGTGAGTGGATGAACCTTCTCACTGAGGACATAAGATACAAGATCCCAGTGAGGATAAGCAAGGAGAAGGTTTCGGGTCCAGGAATACTCGAGGACTCCTTTTACATCGACGATGACCGGAGGGCCCTAGACATCAGGGTTCGGAAGCTTCTCAGCGAGTACTCATGGAGCGAGGACCCCCCTTCGCGGGCCAAACATCTTGTGACCAACATACTCATTGAGCCAACCAAGAAATCGAACGAGGTCAAAGTGAGATCCTACGTCCTCTTCGTTCGGTACAGACTCGACAAGCTCTACTCGGAGCAGCTCTCCTACGCGAGAAACGACGTTCTGCGCAGAGCAGACGGCTCATGGAAACTCGCCGACAGGCTCGTCCTGCTGGACCATTCAGTCCTAATGTCCGAGAACATAACGATACTGTACTGAGTTGAACGTCCCATGGCGCTCGTCAGAGTAGCTTCGACGAAGGACGTGCCCGAGAACTCGATGAAGACCTTCCCGGTCCAGGGCAGGAAAATCCTCCTCGTCAATCTCGCGGGCGAATTCCACGCAGTGGGCGCGATCTGCACTCACCAGGGCTGGGACCTGAGCTGGGGTGCGCTAGCAACCCGTCAGAAGCAGGTACTCTGCGGCGGGCACGGCGCTGTCTACGACATCGAGACGGGAGAGGGGGTAAAGTTAGGGCGGAAGCAAGCTGCGGTGCCGGTCTACAGGACGGAGGTACACGGAGAGGACATCATGATTGACCTGAACCGAATCAATCCAAGGAGGCAGACTCTATCAGGAAAGGTAACCCAAGAACTTTAGATACAGAAAGCCGAGAATGATCACTAGGGTCGACAGAATAAAGAAGGCGTCCTTCCATCCTATCCAAGTCTCATGAATGAAGGTTCGCCTCGACTTGATGCTGAGTCCCCGCATCTCAGCGGTTATGGCTATCCCCGTGGACTTTCTCAATGCGGAGAGGAGGGTTGGGATAAGGATCGGAAGGAAGTTCCTGAATTTCTGGTAAAGGTTCCCCTTCTCCACCTCGAAAGCGCGCGAAGCCTGTGCGGACTGGATTTCCGTAAATTCAGACGCCATGAGAGGATAAAATCGAACAACCATGTTGAAGAGGATCGCATACTTGAACGGCAGTCCCAGTTTCATAAGAGACCTCGAAATCTGGTTCGGTGAGCTGCTGAGGAAGAGCACTCCGAGAGCGGACGCCGTGTTGAGGAGCCTGAGCGTCACTAGCGCGCCCACTCGGATTCCCTCGAGACTGATCAGCGGTCTCCCCCCGAGCAACGGGACGAACAGGGGAAAACTAATCAGCTCTGTGGCACCTCCTCTAACGATACCCTGCACCACGATGGAAACGATAGCGACTACGAGGAAGAATCTTGCGAACCTGAAGAGGATTTCCCTGATAAGACGTGCGTAGACCATGACTGCAACAATCCACGCGAAGACGATGATCAGGCTCGCCACGGAGTCGAGAACGAGATAGCATAGAAGAGATACAGAAACGGCCCACAGCAACTTGAGCCGAAAGTCAACTCTGTGAACCGGTGTATCCTTCTGGACGTATAGTGCCCGGCTCAGCGAACTTTCACCTTGCGCGCAGGGTTCGGAATGAAGCCCGACAGAGACTGACCAACTGCACCCCTCAACAGTTTTGCTCCATATAGTCTTTCGACGCTCCCGAATCGCCGCCATTTTTTTGGCCCTGTCATTCCTTAAATAGATACGGAGCGTCATGCAGACGGTAGCTTGGAGTATGCTCGTTCCGAGGCCAGAGGGTGGGCCAAAGAAAAATTCCAGGGCCTCCACAACGTGACGATGCCGACCTTCACCGCCGACCTGAAGTCTCTAAACGAGAGTGCGATAAGGTTCGATGTCGAGGAGAGCGCCAAGCAAGGCTTCTTCGCCACCCTCCTGTCGAGCGAGTGCGGGACCTCCAAGGAGGAGATGAAAAAATTCATCGAGCTTGCGGTGGACACAGGAAGACGGAAGATTCGCCTGACGCTCCACGCTTCCTTTGATACGCTTGAGGATACGCTGGAGATGGTGAGATACGCTGAGGAGGCGGGATGCCACGCCGTCTTGCTCTCCTATCCCCCGATGTTCTATCCGGAAACGGAGTTGGAAATCTTCAGGTTCACACAGAAGGTCTGTGACACCACAAACCTCGGAGTCATCATGTTCTTGTCCAACAGCTGGGGGTTTGACAGATTCCACCCCTCCGGGTTCCCGCTCGATTTGCTCAAGAAAATCATAGCAATCCCTAACATAATCGCGGTCAAGTATTCTCTGCCCAATGTCGCATACTTTCACGAGGTCGCGAAGGTTTGCAGAGGAAAGGTGCTCGTTTCTGACCCGAAGGAACCATACTGGCCCGCATGGATTGAGCTTTATGAGATGCAGTGGGGCGGAACCTCGAACTACGAGTACATGCAGGGCGCGGTGGAGTACTTCGACCTGCTGAGAAAGGGAGAGAGGGAGAAGGGACTGGAGATTTATTGGCGACTGAATCCAGCGAGGGAGGTTACGATGGAACACCTGCTTCACGTTCTGCCCACCGGACTGCATCACAGGCTACTCTGGAAATACCAGGGCTGGCTTGTGGGTTTCAATGGCGGTCCGTTGAGAACACCAGTGATGCGCCTGAACAAGCCGCTGATGAACAAGTTCAGGCGAGCGCTCGAGGCTTCAGGGATAAGACCTACCAAAGATGACGATGCCAGGTTCTTCGTCGGCAGGAATCCAACATAAGCTCGGGTGCGGGCAGTAACCTCGGAGCCCGGCGAATCTGATTTTGGTTCTCTTTCTAACCGAGAAGGAGCTTCGAGAGTCCCTCAGGATGGAGGATGCTATCCCCGTCCTAGAGTTCGCCTTCAGGAGACAGGGTGAGGGGAAGGTGAGCATGCCTCCCAGGATGAAGATTGAAGGTGGGGATGGCAGGTTGATGATAATGCCAGTCTTGATTGAGGACACTCCCTACATGGGATTGAAGGTGTACACGGTTTTCCGGGAGGTCCGTTACGTGATTCTGCTTTACAGTGCGAAGGACGGGTCTCTGCTGGCGATTATGGATGCGGATTACATCGGACAGGTAAGGACTGGGGCGGTCAGTGGAGTCGCGACCAAGTGGATGACCGAGGAAGGCGAGAGGGTCGTAGGCATCCTGGGGTCGGGGACCCAGGCCAGGACGCAACTGCAGGCGTTGCATTCAATCGGTCGTGTGGAGGAAGCCAAAGTCTTCAGCCCCAACGCAGACCACCGGCGCTCCTACGCGAAGGAGATGTCTCAGAAGCTAAAGACGAAAGTTGTCGCGGTGGAGTCCCCTCGCGAGGCTGTCGAGGGCTCAGGCATCGTTTGTTCCGCGACTCCCTCGACACAACCCATAATCAGGTCCGAGTGGCTGAGTTCGGGGAGTCACATCAACGCCGTTGGATCCACACTCCCAAGAATGCGGGAACTGGATGAGGACACGATCAAGAGGGCGAGGATGATGATTGTTGACTCCAAGGAACAAGTTCTAGCTGAGTCTGGAGACATCATCTTCCCCGTTTCGAGAGGACTTCTATCCGCATCTGAAATGTTTGAACTAGGGGACCTGTTGTTGGGGCGGTCACGCCCGCGCCAATCTGGGGACCTGACGGTCTTCAAGTCAGTGGGAACGGCGCTTCAGGACATCTCGGTCGCCGGGGCGGCCTACGAATCGGCTCTGAAGAAGGGAAGAGGGAAGGAAATCGGAGAGATCGCATCGCGAAGCGCCGCGAGTCGGTGACCTTTCACGAAATTGTTAACACTTTTGCTAAGATACGAGACGAACCACGATAGTCTTTTATATCAAACAGAGGGTCGAAGTCGCCGCGTTGGAAACGGCACCAAAGCCGGAAGAGGTGATGAAGCCGGCTACGGTAGCTCGCATGGTGAAAACTCCTTGGGTCCCCAACACCAGAGGCGTGATCGCTGCACTTCTACTAGGCGTCGCGATGGACCTAGTTGCCCAAGTTGCTGAGAGACTCGACACCGCGTTCTTCGCAGGAACGGCGGTCCCCTTCGGTTATGTCAACGCAGCCACATGGATGACCGTCGCCGCCCTGCTTTACGGGCCAATCGGGGGCATAATCGCTGGGGTGACGCAGGGTGTGCTCTCCGCGATAACGGCAACGTCTCCACTCAGCCCAGTCTTCATCTTCTGGAACTTTTACCAAGCAGGCTCAACAGGTGTTGTAGCGGTGTTGCTACAGCCTATGAAGCCAGGCAGAAGTGGTCTCGTCAGACAACTTGTAGCAGCGGAATTCATGAACTTCGCCACCTCGCTATGGTGGACCTATCATCTGATCGTGTTGATCCTAGGCCTCCCACTCGCTGTATGGTTCACCACCTACCTCTTCTACGTGGGATTCGGAGCCATACCGATCGCATTATTTGCGATCGCAATATCCCGTGCGATTTTGAGGTCGGGTGTCCTGAGGTAGACAAGCCGGCTAGATTAGAAGAAAAGGCGGGCAGCGGGTGGGGACGCGATGCGCGACGACGATGGAGTAGCTGTCTCCGCCCACCAGCTATACTTTGCTTATGACACATCAAAAAGCTGGGTCCTGAAAGGAATCAACCTCGATATTCGTGCAGGAGAACACATAGGGCTACTTGGTCCGTCCGGAGCGGGCAAGACAACGCTGTGCCTCTGTCTTGCGGGTGCCGTCCCTCACGTGGTGAACGGACAGCTCAGGGGTGATGTCCGAATCTTTGGAAGGAGGACCGTCGAGATGCGACTTTCGGAGATTTCAGCAACCGTCGGTCTGCTTCTCGATGATCCGGAGACCCAGCTGTTCAACATTACGGTTGAGGACGAAGTCGCATTCGGGATACAGAACTTAGGGCTTCCACGAGAAGAAATCCTGCGGAGGGTGGATGAAGTACTCGACTGGACTGGACTGAAGAGCGTCCGATACGCCGAAGTCTTCTCTCTCTCCGGCGGGCAGAAGCAGAGGCTGGCCCTCGCGGCGGTACTCGCCATGCGCCCTAGACTCTTGATTTTGGACGAACCCACCTCGATGCTCGACCCTGTAGGAACGAGGCAGGTCTTCGAGGTCGTCGATAAACTAAGGAAGGAGGCTGGAATTACGGTCCTACTTGCTGAGCAGAAAGTGGAGAAGGTGGCGGAGTTCGCTGAAAGAGTCTTCTTCATTGCCGATGGTTCAATCATCCTGGAAGGGGATCCTTCAGAGGTTCTCTCACAGGTCGACGAACTCTTGATCCACGGAATCGAGCCACCACAGGTGACGATGATGGAGTACGAGTTGTCGGGAAGGCGCAAGACCAAACTGGGCACAACAATCGATGACGGCGAGAGGTTCCTGCGTGAGTACCTGAGCAGGGAATAGGGTTCCACTTGGAAGGGACAAGCGAGTCCATCATTGAGGTCCGGAATCTGTGGCACCTGTACTTCTCCAGCTCTGGAGCCCCGGTCGAAGCGGTTAGGGACGCGAATCTCAGGGTAAGAAGAGGAGAGGTGGTTGGTATCATAGGACAGAACGGAGCTGGCAAGACCACATTCGTCAAGCACTTCAACGGCCTCTTGAGGCCGACGAGGGGGAGTGTCCTCATCGATCACAACGAGGCGAAGGAGATGACTGTTGCGCAGCTGTCTCGCAATGTTGGTTACGTCTTTCAGAATCCTGACAACATGATTTTCCTCGATTCCGTCCGGGAAGAGATGCGGTTCGGTCCAAGAAATCTGGGCATGCCGCCGGATGAGACGGAGAAACAGGTCGAGCGTGTGTTGGTGGAGTTTGGGCTCGAAGGGTACGGCGATGAGTCGCCTTACATTCTCAGCCAGGCGCTGAAGCGCAGGTTGACGGTTGCGAGTGTACTCTCGATGAAGCCGAAGATACTCGTGCTGGACGAGCCAACGATTGGGCAAGACAGGTTGATGGCGAACAAGCTGATGCGCTACATCATAGACTTGAACCTAAAGGAGGGGTTGACAGTCGTCCTCATAACTCACGACATGCGAATCGTCGCAGAATTCTGCCCTAGAGCCGTCGTGATGGCGAACGGGGAAATCGTGTACGACGGGGAGACCCGTGAGTTATTTACAAAAGATGACGTTCTCGGCCGTGCGTTCCTCGAGCCGCCTCAGGTCACAGAACTCAGCTTGCGGCTAAGTCAGCACTTCACTCGGCCGGTCCTGAGCGTTGAGGAACTCGTCAGCGAAGCGCGTGAGATAAGAAAGTCAAGTTGAGAGGTATTGACTCTGCGAGTTCCCGATTAGAGAGTGGCAGGAGGTCATGCTTGGACCGTGGCACGGGTGGAAACTGGAAAGAGGGCACCCCAGAGGCTCGGATTGAGCTCCCGATCGCCGAAGGCGGAGAGCACTAAATCTAGTCTTAAATAAATGTCGGAAGCCAAAAGGGACCGTGCGATGAATCGCACTCACCCGACCGCACACCGCGGAATCAGCAGAGCCTTCGCTGTCACGGTTATCGTGATCATCGTATTGGCTGGCCTAGCCTTCGCCCTGGTACGGTCGGGCGTATCGCCCGGACTCTCCTTTACTTCTCAGACCTCAGTGACCCAGGCGAATACATCGACCCTGACAACGCAGACCAGGATGGCAGGGACCGCCACGCTGAACGACCTCATCGCGGGCAAATTTCCCACCGCATTAGACAAGGCAGGTACCGGCGGGGTAACGGTCACGGTTACCAACTTGCAAGTAATTTACGTCCGAACGGAGAGCGACGGTGATTGGCATGTTGCAGTGACAGACGGGGTAATCCTGGTCTTCATCACGGAGATAACGCCCTCGTATCAGGCAA
>VBPP01000221.1 GCA_005877365.1 Nitrososphaerota archaeon | reverse complement strand
GAGAACGCCAACGGGATGACGACCCAGTGCCTCTCGGGCTATGCTGACCTCCCGTTGAAGAAGGCCCTCGAGAGAATGTCGATCGTCGTGTCCGGGATGGTGAAGGATGCGGTGGCGGCTCTGCGTGCCGGCGACGATGGGCTGGCGGGAGAGGTCGTCGCCAGAGATGACGAGGTCGATAGGTTCTACCACTTCATACTGAGACAACTCAACCTGGCGGTGAGGAACCGGTCGATAATCGAGGACATCGGGCTGACCTCGGCGAGGGACTGCCTCGGCTACAGGCTCGCGGTGAAGAGTGTGGAGAGAGTGGGTGATCACGCCGCGGCCGTGGCAGGGCTGGTCTCGGGCGTTCGGGAAGGCGCGGCCGAGAAGGCGATGAAGGAGGTCGAGAAGATGAGCGACCTCTCCCTGAAGGCGTTTGGAGACTCGGTTAGCTCACTTCTCCGCCTGGACCGAAAGCTCGCGAACGAAGCGATCGGCCTCACGAGGAGGGTGAAGGAACTCGACGAGAAGATCAGCGGAGAGCTGCTGGCCCTGAAGACAGACCCGGATACCTTCGGCTCGATCAAGCTGATTCTGGAGAGCATCAGACGGGTCGGGGAATACGGCTCGGATATAGCTGAGATTGCCGTCGACTTGACCGTGAAGGAGCCGTGACGTGACCGGGATCGAGAGGACCGGCTAGACAGCACTTAGCTGTCTTCCGATCACCCGAGCGCTCTTCCTGAAGACCGTGTATCCGCAGATACACCGGGCTTGGGGCAGCTTCGAGAGCTCCTTAGCGGTCGTCCTGGTTCCACACCTTACGCATTCGTACGAGGAATCTTCCAGGACCCTGGTTACTGGCTCACTGCTGAGCAGGTGTCTTCACCTCTTGTTCGGGTAGAAGACCGAGCGCCTGGACGAGGCCCTTGTACCTGTTGCGTATGGTGACCTCCGTGACTCCCGCCGACTTCGCGATCTCCTTCTGGGTCTTCCCGTCACCTTCGAGCGTGCTCGCGATGTACAGTGCGCTTGCTGCCAGTCCCACAGGGTCCTTCCCTGCGGAGAGCTCCTTTTCCTCGGCCGTCCTGAGAATCTCAATCGCCCTACGCCTTGTCTTCTCGGATAGTCCGACCGCGGAGGCGATCCTCGCGACATTCTTTGCCGGGTCGCTTACCGGCATCCTCACATCCAATTCTCTGAGAAGCATCCTGTAGTCTCTCGCAAGGTCCTTCTTTCTGAGGAGGGTGACGGCGGCGACGTCTTTCAGGCTCCTCGGGGTATCCGTGTCTCTGAACGCGGCATAGAGTGAGGCTGCGATGAGTGAAGAGATCGACCTCCCCCTGATCAGCCCTCTCTCGAGCGCCTTTCTGTAGATGTAAGCCGCCCTCTCCTTGACCGCTTCGGAGACCGTAAGCTTGTCCGCGAGCCTGTCCAGTTCCCTGAACGCCTGTCGGAGGTTCCTGTCTTGAGATTGATTCACCTGGCTCCTGTTATCCCAAATCCTAAGCCTGTCGACTGTGCTTCTCATCGAACCCGTGATTGACCTGCCCATCGCATCCCTATCGGCGCGTCCTATTATCGTGGCGAGGCCCATGTCGTGAGAGGCAATCGAGGTCGGCAATCCTGTCCTGCTCTTGTCTTCTCCCCCTTCGTCCCTGGATGAGTTTCTCCATTCTGGGCCCTCTTCCTCAATCTTGTCCTTGAGGACGAATCCGCAGTTACTGCATATTAGTTCCCCGCTCTCCTCGTCTTCGACGAGGGATGCCTTCCCGCACCTCGGACAGCGGCGAAGGATCCCCTGGAGAGCCGCAGCCCTCGACGAACTAATTGTGTTGCTCAATTTTTTTTATCCTCCAACAATCATGCTATCGTTCCAGTATATAAAGACGGTAGTAAACTTGGACTTAGTAGGTCAGACTGAGTGTTCTTGATAGTTTCCTGTTGACCGACCCGGATGACGATCAAGGCTCGCCTCCGCACGCTTAGACGGCGACCCACCCTTTCATTCATTCAGCAAGCAAACGTTAAACCCGTCACGTGAAGGGAGGTCGGCTATTGATCGCCGGAATACCGCGAGAGACGACTCCGGGCGAAAAGCGAGTTTCGCTCGTGCCCGAGAACATCTCGAAACTGGGCGGACTGCAAATAACGATGGAGCGAGGGGCCGGGGACGCGGCAGGTTATCCCGACTCTGCCTACGTGGAGAAGGGGGCGAGGATCGCCGATGACGCGAGGTCCCTCTACGGAGGAGCGGATCTCGTTCTCAAGGTAATGCCGCCGACCCCCTCGGAGGCGGGACTCCTCAAGGAGGGCTCTACCCTGATCTCCTTCCTCTATCCGTTGGCGAATATCGAGACCGTTCAGAAGCTGACGGCCCGCCGAACAACTGTCTTTGCGATGGAACTTATGCCGAGGATAAGCCGAGCACAGTCGATGGATGCCCTCTCCTCCCAGGCCACCCTGGCGGGATACAAGGCAGTCCTCATCGCTGCAGACACCCTTCCCAGGCTCTTCCCTCTTCTGATGACAGCCGCCGGAACCATCCCCGCTGCGAAGGTGTTTGTGGTTGGCGCCGGTGTCGCGGGGCTCCAAGCGATCGCGACAGCCAGGAGACTCGGAGCTATCGTGGAAGCGTACGACGTGCGTCCCGCTGTGAAAGAGCAGGTCGCTAGTCTTGGCGCCAGGTTCGTCGAACTGCCCGTCGAGACAAAGGAAGCGCAGGACGCGGGAGGGTATGCAAAGGCTCAATCCGAAGAGTTTTACATGAAACAGCAGAAACTCCTGGCCGAGCGCGCGCAGGCTTCAGACGTGGTGATCACCACCGCTCTGGTCCCGGGGCAACGCGCCCCCCAGCTGATCTCGGGGGAGGCCATCAGGGGGATGCGGCCGGGGTCGGTCGTGGTAGATTTGGCGGCGGAGCAGGGCGGCAACTGCGCCCTGACTGAGCCCGGGAAGACCGTCGTCAAGCACGGAGTGACTATCCACGGACCCCTGAACCTCCCTTCGACGATGGCGCCGCAAGCGAGCCAGCTCTACTCAAGAAACATAACCTCATTCCTCCTGACGATGCTCAAGAACGGCAGCTTGACCCTCGACCTGAAGGATGAATTGATCAGAGGACCGCTCGTGATTCAGGGCGGCGAGGTTATGCACCCCCCGACGAAGCTTGCACTCGAGCAGGGGAGACGCTAGTGGTAGAGGTTTCCCAGGCTGACGTCGTAGTGAACCTCCTGATCTTCCTGATGGCCACCTTCCTCGGGACGGAACTCATCAGGCACGTCTCTCGCCTTCTCCACACGCCCCTTATGTCGCTCACGAACGCGATCTCCTCGGTCTCCATCGTGGCTGCCCTCATCGTCATGGTGGGACCGAAGGACGACTTCATCCTAGCGCTGGTGACTGTCGCGGTCGCTCTCGCGGCGACGAACATCGTCAGCGGGTTCATGATCACCGACCGGATCCTGAGACTTTTCAGGCGCAGGCAGACGAAATGACAGCGCTCTCCGCCGATTACTTGTACGTCCTCTCGATCGTCCTCTTCATCCTCTCCCTGAGATGGATGAGCGAAGTGAAGACCTCCCGACTCGGCAACTGGAGTGCCACCGCCGGGATGGCCATCGCAATCCTCTCGACGCTCGTGGCCTTTCAGATTCAGAGGACCGACCTGCTCGTCGGGGCGGCTCTCGTGGGAACCGTCCTGGGGACACCAATCGCCCTGAAGGTTCCGATGACGGCTGTTCCGCAGAGGACGGCGATGTCTCACGCTTTCGGGTCGCTGGCCGTGGCTCTCGTGGGAGCGGCAGAGTACTATCAGGACCTCCCGAAGATCAACTTGTTCACCGTGTCGGTCCTTTCGGCTGAGATGATACTGGGGTTCCTGACGTTCACCGGGAGCTGCGTCGCCTTCGCCAAGCTCCAGGGACTCATTCCCGGCAGACCCTTCGTCTACAGGGGTAGAAACTTGGTGAGCCTCTCGACTCTTGGGGCGGCGGTCACGACGGGCGTTTACCTCGCCCTAAACCCGACACAGGAGTTCGTACTACCCATCATGGCCGGACTCGCGCTTCTCTTCGGTCTTCTCCTCGTCTTGGCTATCGGGGGAGCAGACATGCCGACAGTCATCGCGATCCTGAATTCGTACGCGGGGATTTCAGCGGCCGCGCTCGGTTTCGTCCTCGACAACAAGGTCCTGATAGTCGCGGGGGCGCTCGATGGCTCCTCCGGTTTCATACTGGCGGTGATAATGAGCAGTGCGATGAACCGTTCCTTCGCCAACGTCCTCTTCGGCGGGGTGGGGTCGCGGATTACTGCAGGGACAACGGGCACAGCCCAAGCCGCTCGCTCGGTGCAGGCGTACACGCCGGAGGACGTCGCGACGGTTCTCGAAGATGCGAGGTCAGTCATCGTCGTCCCCGGGTACGGGATGGCCGTCGCCCAGGCTCAGCACGTCGTGAAGGAGCTCG
>VBPP01000220.1 GCA_005877365.1 Nitrososphaerota archaeon | reverse complement strand
CGGCGTCCTGGCGGCTGTCACCGGTTTCACCGAAATCTCCCGGTTCACCATATCCTCCACTACCCTGCCTGCCAGTAGGGCCCTTACTCTACCGGAGTCATCGTAGGCATATTTCCCCGGAAGGTACTCTTCCGAGATGGCCAGCTGGTCGCCGGGTAGGACCACCGAGTTCTTCTTCGTGCCCAAGCTAATTTCGCCTCGGAATCAGTCCTACGGTCAGTTCTATCCATTTCGGCCTCTGCAAGAACTCGCCGATCTCCCTCCCCTCGAGGAGCCTGACCAGCGCATCGGCCTGAGGTATTGAGAGGACAGGTCGGTCGAAGGTGAATCCGTCGATGGAGATTCTCGGACAGGCGGTCTGGATGAACGCGTCGACGTCCCTCAACGGGGCGAGCCGCTCCGGGGTGATATCTCTCATCGCGAGCTGGACCACTCTTCTCCCGTGCATTTCAAGCCTCTTCACTATCCAGTTCGTCCTGCCGGGCATCTTCTGCCCCTCCTTCAGGCCTGTTATGACGCCGAAGACCTTCGCGTCCATCGCCTTGTAAACTGAGAGGATGGCGGAAAGGGCCAGCCCTACCGCGTGGAACTCGCTCTCTCCCAGGAAACAGAAGGCATCCACCTCGTCCCTGATGGGATATGCGGTGGAGAAGTCGCATCCGAAGACCTGACTGTCAAGCAAAAGGTTGTTCCTCTTCCCCAGGAAGACCTGAAACCCGGCGGCCTGGAACTTCATCCTGGCTGGTTCCAGCTCATGCAGGTGCTGGCTGAATGTTACCAGGCCGATTCTCTCGCATTTCATGCTCCGGAGTTGCGGGATCGCCTTCTCGATCACACCGTCGAAAGAAACGTCGTCGGTGGCGTCGATTAGGTAGGTGTAGTCGCCCACCATCGAAACTGCGGCGTTGTGGCCGATGTGCAGGGCCATGTCCGCATCGAGCTTTTCAACTTCCTCGTCAACCGTGTCGCAGATTCCGAAGCAGCTATCCCCCACGAGGAGGCAGGAAACCCCGTACTTTTCACGAATCTTCTCGGTCAGGGCTCTCGTCTGTGCTTGGAGGCCTCCGGGTGCGTTTACGATGATTGCGCGGGGGTGCCTTTCCTCGATTAGGCGGAAGACCTTCTCCTCGTCTATCCGGATGGTCATTGGGCTACCGGCTTCTGGAGTGGGACGACTTCCACATGGGTCCTCATGGGCAGCTTTGACATCGCGGCTTCCAGCGCTGACTTGCCGACCGCCAGGTTCTCCGCTTTCACTCTCATTTCGAATATAACGCTCCCGTGGTTCACCCTCGCAGCAAGACCGATGGGTTTCCCGTACGCCTTTCGCATCCCTTCTTGGAGCCGGTCAGCCCCTGCTGTAGCTATCATCTTGTTCTCGGATAAAATTTGGTGCGGATATGTAACAACTCTAAGATAGAACCCCTCATCACCCAATAATTGCATTTTCTTGCTGGCCGCTACTCTGGCCGCCTCTAGGGCGTTGTGCCTGATTTGCACTCTGCCGTCCGAAACCAATTTGAGCATCACGTCGTAATCAGGTCTAAACTTTCCCATGATGAATCTCGCTACCTTCGAGTTAGGAGTGCCAGGGCTGTATATCTTGCTAGTACGTGCCTGGGATTTTATCAGCCTATAGTTTCCGCCATGAATGTTCGATCACCTTTGAAAGTCCGCGCCTTGAACTCCCCTAATTAAGCTTCAGGCGTTCAAGGCCAAGTCTCAAACCTTGGCAGGACTGTCTAGGTGATTCGGAATCCAACCGTGTTCTCTTACCCCAACAAGTCTATGAAGCGCCCTGAACAGTAACCTCGGCCCCACTTTCTGGTGCACCTTTTCCCTCGCGACGAGGAAGTTGCCCTCGAGGTGCTTCAAATGATGAATCA
>VBPP01000219.1 GCA_005877365.1 Nitrososphaerota archaeon | reverse complement strand
GCGTAACTCGCGAGGCTGCGCTTTCTCAGGGGGAACTCGTCATCGGGCCAGATGTCGTATGCTCCGTAGCGCCCTTTGCGATACCCATCGAGAGCGAAGAACTCCAGTGCCCTCCTCGCCTCTTCAAGCTTCTGCCCTGAAAGGAACTGAAGAATCTCCTGCAGCACTCGGTAGGCCCTTAGACCCCCCACAGCGCCAATCCACATTGGCTTCCAAGGGATCTTCCGCGGAGTGGGCCTCTTCGGCCGTCCCGTTCCGCACGAGTCACAGAACCTGAAGATAGGGGCCGAATCGGTCATACCTACGCGGAGCTGAAGGCTTGTTTCGCCAGACCTCCGCTGGTAGTGTGTTGCGAGACAACCTTCTCCCTGATGCAACGCGGCCACCCAGGCTCTGTCGCGTTCGGTTTGAACAATCACCTCTGGCACAAGTCCTCGACGCTGCTTGCCGACGCCAGGCTTCAATCCCCAGTGCGGCGGCACCTCAAGCCCCAGCCTGTTGAGATGATGATAGATCATCGAGGCATTAGCATATCCAAGCTTCTGAACTGCCTCCCCCGCATTCTTACTCGTCTTTACGACGTTTTCGAAGTACCGTGCGAACTCGTAGCCGTAGGGGGATGGATGTCCATACCGCTGAATGGGCGCCTCGAGGCCGAATTTTCGCGGGTTAATCAGTTTAGATTTGAAATCCCGCTAGCACAATAATAAATCCCCATCATAGCATCGAGTATCTCACGAGAGGAGATGTTGCCCAAGGCCAATCTCTTCCCTAGCCAGGTCACCCGTCTGGAGGAAGGCGCCGCTGATTCCTTCGTAGAAGGTTCTTAGGATGGCCCAGCGGCCAAGCAAAATGACTCATTGCCATACACCCTTCCAGACGCTCTGAGGGGCGCGGAGAGGCTGGCGCTGGTAGTGGCCTTCGGAAGGCTCTCCGTGCTGGAGGCGTGCTCTACAGTCAAGAGCGTCACGAAGGTCGAGGTGCCGTGCGAGCGCATCTGCGTGGTCGAACTCGACCCATCTTCTGTTCGGTCGGTGGTGAAGCTGGCAGGCATCCACAAGTTTTCACCTCTGTTAACGCATTTTCAAGGAGACGAGGCCGTCATCCGCCAGCTCGTCCAACAGATCACCAACAAAATCGACGTATGGAGGTTGGCGCTGAGCGCCTACGATACGGACGAGGCCGACTACGAGGTCCTCGTTCGGCTGCTGCTGGACGCGTTCAGGGAGGCTGGCTTCAAGAAGATCAGGCTCCTGAGACCGAAGGGTAACGAACTGTTTGCGGACCAGGTCCTCTCGCGCGACGCTCTGGACCTGATAACCTTCCCATACAAGGGTGGCTACGGACTCGGCCCGACTGCCTGGGTCCCTGACGTCGCTCCGATGAGGGAGAGGGGAGTCGAGAAGCCAGTGCCCCACTCCGGAATCTCGCTCTCGCCTAGGCTCGCCCAGCTGCTGCTCAACCTATCAGGCCTCTCGCCAGGCCAGAGACTACTCGACCCGTTCTGCGGTTCAGGCACGATAATCTCGGAGGGCGCTCTCATGTCCCTGAATTGCGTCGGCATCGACTCCAATCCCGCCAGAGTCGCCCAAGCAAAGCGGAATCTCGCTTGGGTGGAGAAGCAGTCGGGGAGAACCTTGGCATACCACGTAGAAACCGGGGACGCAAGAGATTTCCAAGGGAGATTCGACGGAATCGTGACTGAGCCGATTCTCCTCCCCAGATTCCATTCTACCCCAAGTTCTCAAAAGGCGAAACAGTTGGTCAACAAGCCCAGCCGGGTGTACTCCGAGTCACTCTATTCCATGGCTGAGGCTGTGCGAAAGGGTGGTCGGATCGTGATAGTCGTTCCTACTCTAAAGACCGCCGACGGCTCGGAGGTTCTTCTTAGGCTCGAGGAGACGGAGAGCATCGGGCTGAAGGAGTTTCAGCCCGGTCACGTGAGGTTCGAATACCCTGTCAGGGTTGCCTTTGAGAGCACCAGATGGCTGGGGAGGGCGGTCTACGTCTTCGAACGCGTCTGAGCGCGGGATTCGTTCTCCTCTTTAATCGTCTGCACCGCCCTCCTGAATATGCCCGTCATCAGGAGCATCTCCTTCTCCCCGGTTTGCGAGGTCACTGCAATTCGCTTGGCGATTTCAGCCAGCCTGTCCGACCGGTGCCTCTGAAACCTTGCCGAGACCGCAAGCTCGTGCAGATTGCGGGCAAACAACTCCTTGGCACTCCGCACTTTTTCGCAACCAAACGACCGCACTAATCTTATGCTGAGGTCCCGACCCGAAGGGATTTCGAAAAAGGACCAAGCTCATCCGACAACGGGCGTCCCGCTGAAAACTTCTTTAGACAATTCGTCGCCAGACGAGCAGACGAATCAAGTCTTGCAGGTCCTAGTCTGGGAGGCGATTGGACGGATGAGTCCGAATGAGGCGTCGAAACCAGACGCGAAGCCCGGCTGGGTTGTTCTCGACGTGGAAGCGGCCGGGATATGCGGCTCCGAAATCTCTGCGTTTCTCGGAAAGAACGAACTGCGCAAGCCGCCACTTGTGATGGGGCATGAATTCTCCGGGGTTGTCGTGGAGGTTGGCGATGGCGTCTCTCCCGACTGGAGAGGCAAGCGCGTTGTAGTAAATCCACTCGTCACCTGTGGAATCTGCCGGTTCTGTCGAAGCGGGGACAGGCAGCTGTGCCTCGAGCGGAAGATCGTAGGAATAGACTATCCGGGAGGCTTTGCTGAACGAACCGCTGTTCCAATTGCTTCGTGCACACCCGTAACAGACTTGCTCAGAGCCGCGTTGATCGAGCCTCTCGCCTGCGGTGTTAGGGCGGTCGGACGTTCGGAGGCCCGATTGGGGGACAGGGCACTCGTTTTCGGGGCGGGTATGATAGGCTTGTCGATCATCAAACTCCTTCGCGGCCGCGGAGTGTCCCAATGCATCGCAGTCGACACCGTTCCATCGAGGCTGAAGTGGGCGAAGCTGTGGGGTGCCACCGACACGTTAGGCGCATCCGCAGAAGACACCGCCGAGGCGGTGAAGCGTCTTGCCCCAGGAGGCCTCGATTGCGTAGTTGACGCAGTCGGCCATGCGCAGACCCGTGCCCAGAGTCTGGCGATGGCCCGTCGGGGGGGTCGGGTTGTCTTCGTTGGGCTTCATTCAGACGAAACGAGCCTCCATGGAAACGCCGTAGTCCGAAGCGAGACCGAGATCGTGGGATCCTTCGCCTACTCCGACGACGACTTTCGACGGGCGGTGGGGCTCGCAGAAGGCGGACTCATTGACATGTCAGGGGGTTGGCTGGACGTAAGACCGCTGTCGGCGGGTCAGGAAGCGTTCGTCGAACAGGCTGCAGGTCCAGCGCCATTTTCGAAGATCCTCCTGAAGCCATAGGCGCGAGTTTCGTTGCTTCGGGCCCATTCGAATGGGCGCATTATCATCATCTCAGTTTCGAGACCGGGTTTCTCAATACGCCAATCTTTTCGATCTCCGTCTGCCCTCGGATATTACAGTATAATGGATTAATACATCGCTGACCAAAGCAAATCTCACGCTTACCAAGGACCGAGTCCTGAGCCGTCTGCATGAAATTAGCGTCATCGGCATCATTCGCGTCGATTCTAGGGAGGACTGTTTGAACGCAATGAAGGCCCTTGGCAAAGGTGGACTCCGCGCGTTTGAAATTCCAACG
>VBPP01000218.1 GCA_005877365.1 Nitrososphaerota archaeon | reverse complement strand
AGACGGGGCGGAGATACGGGAGCATCCTCCCCGACTCCCGGGTCTATCCGATCCTGAGAGATTCGAAGAAGACGGTTCTCTCCTTCCCCCCGATCATCAACGGCAACGAAACGAAGGTCTCCGCATCGACGAAGAACCTCTTCATCGATGTGACCTCGACTGACAAGAGGGTCGGTGGCGAGATCCTCGCGGTCATCGCTACCACGCTGGCAGATGCGGGTGCGTCGCTCCAGACAGTCGAGATAAAGTACTCCTCGTCGAGCGAGGCCACCCCCGACCTCTCCCCCTCGAGCCTGCCACTCGACCTCCCCCTGATACGGAGCGTCACTGGCCTCGACCTTACAGAGTCGGAGATCAAGAGCTGCCTTCGGAGGAGTCGACTGGAACCTAGCGGGACCACGGTGACCTTCCCCAGGTACAGGATAGACCTCCTCCATCCTGTCGACCTCGCGGAGGAGACGGCCCTCGGTTACGGGATCGACAAGATCAAGCCTGTCTATCCAGACAGCGACCGTCCCGGCGAGTTCAGCCGCCGGGGCAAAAGGCTGGAGAAGATAGCCGACCTGATGGCGTCTTCGGGGATGGTCGAGGTGATAAGCTACGAGCTGGTCGATGAGTCGTCATTCTACAAGAAGTTCGAGAGGAGCCCGGAGGAGAAGGTCGAGGTGCGCGACCCCCGGAGCATCGACCACTCGATACTGCGTGACTCGTTGCTTCCCTCCCTCCTCTCGATTCTCTCGAGGAACATAAAGGAGGAGTACCCCCAGAGGATCTTCGAGGTCGGGAGGGTATACCGCAGGGTGGGGAAGAAGGTGGAGGAGAGATGGTCTCTCGCCGCGATGATAGCCCACTCGCAGGCCAGCTTCTCAGAGGCAAAGATGTACATGGAATCCTTCCTCAGGACCTTTGCGAACCTCGGAGTCGTTACCTCACCCTCAATCCACTGGTCCTTCTCCGACGGACGCTGCGCCTCTGTCGAGGCCTCGGGGCGTGTCATGGGCCACATAGGGGAAGTCAAGCCCTCTGTCATAGTCTCATTTGGGCTGGGCGTCCCTCTCGCCGGCTTCGAGCTCGACCTCTCGAGCCTGCTCGCGCGAGAGCGGCTAAAATAAATAGAGCTCACTCGCCGCCTCTTTAGACGGCTTTCGTTCTACTGCGCGTTAAACGGCCACCTGCAAAGGCGCCAAAAGCGCTGTGATGAGCAGATGGTTTACCCAGACGTGCGACAGACGAGAGCCGCCTGAAAAAAGCCCGTTGAAGAGGCTAGGTGAGACGTCGGCAAACCCGACCGATGAGCTGGGCTGTCAGAGACGGGCGACATCAAAATTATTCCGAGGCCGTATGTCCGGGTGGCATCCCCTTCTTTCTCTGCTGCTCCGACCTTTCTGTAGCGTGGTCGACGCGATTCAAGCTATCGTGACTCTTGGCCGGAAGAGCGCGCCAGTCTTGGCGAGGCAACGTTTTTCGCCAGCCCTCGCGACAGGTCCATCGTGCAGGTTGAGGATCGGAAGACTTCCGAGAGGAAGTTCGCCGAATTCGCGGAGTTCCTGAAGGAGTTCGTCACGGAGTTGAACCGGTTGGGCGCCGACGGGTGGGTCGTTCTCGTCGAGGGGGCTAGAGATGTCCGCGCCATGAGAGACGTCGGATACAGGGGCCGTATCGTCAGCATCGCCGCCGCCAAGGGGTCCGAATCGAGGCTGGCAAATTCGAAGACTGTGGTCATCATGACCGACCTCGACAGGGAGGGGAGGCGGCTCGCGGCGAGATACGCCAAGGCCCTCACCCATCGTGGGTTGGTGGTCTCCCTCGCCCAGCGAAGGAGGCTCCTCGCCGCCTCCAGGGGGGTCTTCAGGCACATCGAGAACCTCAAACGCTTCTCCTATCTTGTGGCAGACGTCGAAATTTAGGATGCGAGGATAAGGCTTTATAATTGGGAGATTTCTGCCTTTACATTGTTTAAGCTAATTCCCGTCAAGGGAGCTGAAAACGAGATGAACGCATTTGCCAGATTCGGGTATAGTAAAGTACCTCGTGAAACTGAGGTTTGAAGTAGACGGAGTCGTCGAGCGAGCCGACGTCATAGGCGCGATCTTCGGTCAGACAGAGGGTCTCTTCGGCCCTGAGATGAACCTAAACGAGCTCCAGAAGAGCTGGAAGGTAGGAAGGATCGAGATAAACCTGGAATCGAAGAACGACAAGACTCGCGGCGACGTCCTGATCCCTATGTCCACAGATATCGGGACCGCGGCTTTGATCGCGGCAGCCGTCGAGAGCGTCGACAAGGTCGGACCCTGCTCATCGAGGTTCATCCTCGAAGGGATAGAGGACGTCCGGGCATCCAAGAGAAAGCAGATTGTCGACCGGGCCAAGCTGATAGTCAGGGACTGGAGTTCGAAGAGTTCTAGCGAAGGCGAGAATGTTCTCAAGGACGTCGTCGAGTCTACCAAGAGGGCGCGCGTGGTCAACTATGGGATTGAAAACCTCCCGGCCGGACCTGGGGTCTACACCTCGGACCTCGTCTACCTCGTCGAGGGGAGGGCGGACGTCGTACTCTTTCTGAGAGCCGGGATTGAGAATGTTGTCGCGCTCGAGGGAACGAGTGTACCCGACTCGATAATCGAGCTCGGGAAGAAGAAGAGGTTGATTGCTGTCTTGGACGGTGACAGAGGGGGAGACCTGATCGAGAAGGAGCTGAGTCAGGTTGTGCGGGTAGAGAAGGTTCTGAGAGCCCCTCCCGGGAAGGAGGTAGAGGACCTAACTCCCATCGAGGTCCTGCAACTCCTGAAAGCGGAGCGGGTCGAACCGCATCAACAACAACAGGTGCAGCCACGCGGCGGGAGGACGACCGAGCGCGAGCGTGAGCGTGTGAGTGAGCGTGAAGCCCCTGCAGAGCCGATCGTCGAGAAGACAAGGGAGATCTATCCCTCTCTGAACGGTACCCTCGAGGCTGTGCTCCTCGACGAGGGGCTGCAGGAGGTCGGACGCTTCCCGATAAGCGAGCTCGTTCAGAAGATGGAATCTTCGAACGGGGCCCGCTACCTCGTCTTCGACGGCATAATCACCCAGCGACTGGTGGAGTCTGCGTCTAGAGTCGGAGTGAAGGGACTCATCGGCCACAGGACGGGGGAGATCAATAGCCTCCCCGACGGTGTCCGAATAGGAACATTCAGGGACCTAGGGCTGGAGTAAATTCGCCCTTCGTCTGTAGCCACTCACCACACTGCTCCCCGCCTCGAGTCGGCCGACGACATTCAACGCTGATGGCGCAGGCTCGCGCAAGGAGCGTCTCTGTCGTCCCGCGAAGATGCCCTTCATCTAAGCATGAAGGGCGCTGAGGCACCCTCAACCAGGTCGATGGCAGGGCCGTCGAGACCCCCCACTGAAGTCGGGAAGCACATCTCTTCCTACGGTAGGAAGAGTCGCAACCTTGCTCTACGCCCTCAGACCTTACTGATCAGCGGGAAGATGAATTCGGAGAGAACGGCGAGTACCAATCCCCCCTTCACGAGGTCCTTCCCGAGCCTCTTCTCTAGGTGAGTTGAGTAGAGGAAGATCCCGACCAGCAGGGCTGTGATGTAGGCCAGCCTAGAGAGGTTGATTACAGTCGAGTCTATCGCGCCAACGACTAGGGTCGCGTCGGCCGCGAACTCTCCAGCCAGCCGCTGAAGGATAGTCCCGATGTCGGGGGGTGAGGGAAGGTCCTGTGTCTGCCCCGCGATCGCTAGGGCGTAGCCGAGCAGTAGCAGGCTTGTCTCCAGCATCACCATCTGATTCGAATTTCCTATTTAAACAGCAACAGATTCGACGACCCGGGAAAGATAGTGCGCGTTCACCCTCGCAACCTGCACCTCGATGATTTCGGGTGTTTCGCACGGGTGCTCCTTCTCCAGGAATGCCCTGAGCCGCGGAACCTTCTCCTCCGTGGTCTTGAAGATGATCAACGCTTCAGCCTCGTCGCGGAGGGTGCCCTTCCATGAGTATGGACCTCACTTGGGAGATGCTCCCGCAGGCCGGAGTCTCCTCTTCACGGCGGCTTTCGCCAACGGCGCGGCCTTCCCGACGGATAGTCGTCAGGACGAGCGAGAGAGACATGGTTAGAAGATCAGGTATGGGCCCAATAGAAGGAGGGCAATCATAGACACGAGCAGGATGCTTATTGTCGTCGTTATCCTGTTTAGAGTGGTCTCTTTCAGCCTCCCCTTCCCTAAAGCCTTGACCGTCACATCAAAAGCCTGCCCGCCATCGAGGGGGTAGATGGGGAGGCTGTTGAAGATGGCCAGGTTGAAGTTGATGAAGTACATCCAGAAAAGCAAGTTCAGGACAAGGGGTAGCGCACCCCCGAAGGGGGATGCGTAAAATCCGATGTATTGATCTGAGAAGGGGACGTAGTCCTGGCACCTCGGAAGAGTAGGTATGCAAATGTATGGTCTGGCTGTCTTGGTGAAATCCCCCACGTAGGTGCCAACCAACTGCCGAAGTGTCGAGGGAGTAATTGGCTGGATCCCGATAAAGCCTCGGGTGATCGTAAGATTCACTCTGTTCCCGGGACGATACAGCGAGCTGTCGTTGAGGGCGGAGTCTATCCGAACGTTGTTAATCGACAATATGAAGTCGCCCGGCTTGATTCCGGCGACGTCTGCGGGAGAGTAGAGCGATGTGGAGTTCTGATATACAGAGAGGACGCCCACTCCATTCGACGCAGGTGTCATCGTTGAAACGATATTGAAGAGCAGGGCCACAGAGAGGATAGCTAGGACGAAGTTGATGCCAGCTCCCGCCGCCAACACGCGAGTCGAGTCTCTTGCACGGGCGACCTTCAGCACCTTGTCGTCCACCTCCACGAAAGCCCCGATTGGCAAGATTAGGAGGAAGAGGAGCCCCGCGGACTTGACAGGCATGCCGAGACTCCTCGCCACCACCCCGTGCGCCCCCTCGTGTACTACAAGCGCGACTATGAGGGCCAACCATCCGTAGACTATCGGGACATACGGGTTGATCCCCGGGATGAGTAGGTTGACCGTCGGCGTCAGAGAGCGTATGTACTGTACCAACGCCGCCCCCTGAGGCGAGAAGATTACTGAAAGGTTGACAAACTCGAGAAAGAGGGCGAAGCCCGCGGCCACCGGCATTATGTAGAGCATCAACCATGCGAATGGACCCGTTATGCGATATCGGCCGAGCCTATCCATGAGAAATTGAAATTTCTTCGTCCGGAGAATCAGCACACCGTACTTGAACTCGACACTCTTGTATGGGGGTTCCAATTATTTTCCGCGACCGCTGGCTGCATGTTTTAAGGTTTGGTTCAAAGAACCCATCTCGATGCCTCCGTCAGCGAGGTCATTTTAAAAGGCAGGTCAACGAAAGAGATTCAGGATGTGTTTGCTCCATCAGACTGTCTTATACGGACGAGGATGCACTTTCTTGCCAACACGTGTGCGAGCATTAGTCATGTTAAGGGAGTGCCGTTTAAGCCGGTACCATGCATGTCACAGACTGTGAGTTGGGCGTCTTCTCCCTGGATAAGGAGGTTCGGCAAGGCTCGACGTTCCCTATTGGATTTTTTCTCAACGAGTCGATTCTACCAAATACGGTGAATCCTTTAAGGGTTCATCCGAGAAAGGGGTTCCACGATGGCAGCCTGCTCGAAGTGCGGGGGGAGCGGAGTCTACGAACGGAGGTACTCGGGCGAGGTGCTCTGCGCGAACTGCTTCAAGGCCTCAATCGTCGAGAAGACGAGGAGGACGATCTCCCGGTACGGCATGGTCAAGTTCGGCGAACGCCTAGGCGTCGCAGTCTCGGGGGGGAAGGATAGCCTGTCCCTCCTGAAGGTTCTCGACGGGCTGAACCAGGATTCTCGCTTTCAGCTCGTCGCGCTCACCGTCGACGAGGGCGTCAGGGGCTACAGAGAAGAATCGATCGCGCACGCGAGTGACCTGACGAGGCAGCTCAATATCGAGCACGTCGTCGTCTCATACGAGGGGTTGTTCGGCTTCTCCCTCGACAAGGCCCTCGACTGGAAGGACGAGCGCGAGATCTCCTCCTGCAGCATCTGCGGTGTCTTCCGGAGACGGGCGATCGATGAGGCCGCTCTGAAGGCCAAGGTCGACGTCGTCGCGACCGCGCACAACTTGGACGACTACGCCCAGACCTTCCTCATGAACTTACTGCACGGAGACGTCGAGAGGATCGGCTGGCTCGACCCTGCCTACGTCGACGAGAGCTTCCCGGTCAGGCGCGTCAAGCCATTCATGGAGATATACGAGGAGGAAGTGGCGCTCTACGCTTACCTCTCCGGCATCCCCTTCCAGAGCGTCAGCTGCCCGTACATGCACGAAGGACTGAGGGGCGAGGTCAGAGATTACTTGAACGAGATGGAGGTGAAACATCCCGGCATGAAGAATGTTCTCCTCAAGTCTAGCCTCAGCGTCGTCTCCAGGCTCTCCCCTGCAGAGACCGGGCACCACTCGGTGCCGTGCATCACCTGCGGGAAACCATCCTCGGGTGGAATCTGCAACGTCTGCAAGATGAAGGAGGTCGTGAGGCAGCACGTTAAATACGGCGAGTAGGACTCTTCTCCTCGGCGGCGGGTAGGACAGGGAGGTCAGCCGTCTCCCACAAACTGAAACCGGCTACACGCAGTGGTCAGTAACCGTCGGGTAAAGCCACCCTTCCAGCTACCTGCGCGGGACGGAGGAATGAGTTCACGCCGAGGTGGGCGGTCGTGAAGGGCGGTCTCCTCGAAGGAGGGGTCCCGACTCTTAACCGCCGAACTGGGCGAGGTCCGGGAGGGAGCAACCCTAAGGTGGCGCGACCACGCTGCCTCGTCTACGTGGAGGATCTCTCGTCTGACGAGATTGGGGCTGGGAGGTCTGGTGAGCTCCGACGGATCCGCCGCCTTTTGAATTCTTTTAAAGCTCAGAAGTCGGGGAAATATTCCGCTGCTGCGTGTGGTGCCGGGGTCGCCTAGAGGAGTGAGTGATTGAGCGAGTGAGCGGGTGGTCGGTTTGTCAGCACTCCGAGCAGCTCGGTAGGGCGACGGCTTGCTAAGCCGTTG
>VBPP01000214.1 GCA_005877365.1 Nitrososphaerota archaeon | reverse complement strand
AAGCTTCTGCACCAGCTTCGCATTCAGGGCAACCTCCGGCGGAACAACCCCGACCCATGCACCTCACCTTTTCCGACCATCCTCGTCAGTGCTCGATACATCAATATGATATGTTATCAATATAATATGTCGGCAATCATTATATTCACAGGGGGAGGAAGTACCAAGAGGTGATAGAGAGATAACACAATACGTCATGTACGCGAAGCGAGAGTCCCCTCCCGAGCCGCGTGGTTCGTCAGAGGGGCCGTGGGGGGGCGTCTATAGGAATCCGGCGTTCTCTCCTCAAGAATTCCGTCTGATGAAAACACTGGCGCAGAGACCCATTTGTGACCTTGACCTGCTTATGGCGACCGTTGGGAAGGGTCGCGACGGGCTAGAACACGAACTCGACAGCCTCCAACGAGAGTGCCTCGTGGATTGCACAACGTTTCCCGACGGCGAGAGGGTTAAGACAGTCCTCAGTCTTACACCTGAAGGACGAGTGAGGGGAGAAGGTAGGCGTCGACATAGCAATGGGACTAAAAGAATGGATAATTCCGCAGGATAAAGCCTTCTTCGATATTCTGGAGAAAGAATCCGAGAATGTTGCGGTAGGTGCGCAGAAGCTGGAGGAGGCGATAGGCGAGTTCGACAGGATGGACGAAAGACGGAGGGAGTTGAAAGACATCGAACATGTCGGAGATGACATCGTACATCAGATATACGACAAAGTGAACGGGAGCTTCATTACTCCCATAGACCAACAAGACATAATAAAACTCGCCACGCTTTACGACGATGTCCTAGACTTCATCTACGCTGTGATGAACAGGATCGTGCTCTATGAGGTGAGGGAGTCGACCCCGACCATGTTGAAGCTGGCTCAGTTGGTTAGCCGCTCCGTTGACGAAATTCACGCCGCTTTCATCTCTATGCGTAGGGTTGACGAAGATGAGATAGACAAACGATGCAGAGAGATCGACAGCCTAGAGAACGAAGCAGACGTCCTGTTGAATGATGCTGTGGCCGAACTCTTCAAGGGGAAGGACGTGATTCAAATCATGAAGCTGAAGGAGATATATGAGTATCTGGAAACCGCGACAGATAAGTGTGAAGATGTGAGCCTCGTTCTTCGCGATGTCGTTATGACGCGCAGCTAGGGAGTTCAACAATTGATCACGCCGCTGATAGTCGGCATCATAGCGATAGCGTACTTTTTTGACTTCTTCAACGGTTTCCACGACGCTGCCAACTCAATATCGACTGTGGTGTCGACGAGAGTGCTCGCGCCCTTCGCCGCAGTTTCGCTTGCAGCTCTCTTCAACTTCGTCGCATTCCTCGTATTTGGGGTTGCAGTGGCCAAGACGATAGGTGCAGGCCTAATCAAGCCGGGGGTAGTTGATCAAAATGTCGTACTCGCTGCGCTTGTCGGGGCGATTATCTGGGACATCATCACGTGGCTTCTGGGGCTGCCGACCAGTTCGTCGCATGCCCTGATCGGAGGCCTCGTGGGAGCTGGGGTGACCAAGGCCGGGCTCGGGGCCCTCCTCTTCTCCAGCCTGAACGTGACCGTGACTTTCATGGTTGTTTCGCCTTTAATCGGTTTTGCCGTTGCATTCGCAATCATGGCAGCGATGATAAGACTCTTCTTCAGGAAGTCGGCTCACGGGGTAAACCGCTACTTCAGGAGACTGCAACTCGTCTCCTCTAGCCTTGTGAGTCTCAGTCATGGCACCAACGACGCCCAGAAGACCATGGGAGTGGTAACCGCTCTACTCGTCTCCACCGGCAACCTCTCGAGCTTCGTGGTACCTCTGTGGGTTGTCTTGATGGCTCATTCGGCGATTGCTCTGGGCACCCTCTTTGGAGGGTGGAGGATCGTGAAGACACTCGGATTCAAGCTGACAAAGATGGACCCTGTACACGGATTCTCTGTCGAGACTTCGGCGGCTTCTGTGATAATGGGTTCCTCTTTGTTGGGGATACCCGTTAGCACGACCCATTGCGTTAGCGGTTCCGTGTTGGGATCTGGGGCTACATTGGGTGTATCGGCTGTCAAGTGGGGCGTCGCAAGAAGAATAGTCTGGGCCTGGCTCCTTACGATTCCAGCATCTGCAATCATCGCATGGCTGACATACACGGTCATTATGCTGCTTGTCTAGAAGCGAACGGAGGCGAAGTTCTGATTCTCTGTAATCTTGACGCCCTTGCTCTGCAGCTCCGAGTGAAGCTTCTGCACCAACTTCGTGTTCAGGGCCACCTCGGGGGGGACCACCCCGATCCCGTGCACTTCGCCCCTTCCGACCATCCTCGTCACAATCGAACATGTGAACCCAGTCGTCTTCCCCATTGAGGTAACCTTCTTCTTCCTGTCATAGAAGTCTATCATCTCGTAGGTTATGCTTGCCCTAGCCGGCCCCTTCCTTCCGACGACTTCTACACGCATCACAGTCACATCCTCCGGGGGTCCCGAGCTGAGGACCTTCGACAGAAGCTCACTTGAAACGTCAATCGGGCTGACCGCGGCCCCATCGAGATTCAGTTTCTCCCTCGAGAAGAGCCCCATCTCCATAAGAAATCGAATCTTCTCAGCGTGTCCCGGCCACCTGACTGTCTTCTCATCGAGAATCTTCATCTCCTTCATCGTGTAGAGGAGTGTCGCCAGGCCATCCGTGCAGAATGCCTCGCACTTCCCGATTGGCGTCGAGAAGATTACCATCCCTACCGTCTCGAAGGGCTTCACCCTGACGATTTTTCCGTCCCTGATTATCCTGGCGTCCTCGAGATACTCCCTAAGCAGACCCACCAGCGAAAAGACGAGCCTGTACCCAAGAGGGGGCTTCGGGTGCTGCGGCAGGCCTCCAACGAAGATGTGACCTTCGACCGCTTCGTCGAGTAGCCTCGCCCCATTGGCGAGAAGAATTCCCGCGAGGCCGGGAGCAAGTCCACATCCAGGGATGAGAAGCGCGCCGCTCTTCTTCGCGGCCGCGGCTAATAGCATCTGCTCGTCCTCGAAGGCGATATCGACCATCTTCGCCCCCGCTTCCACGGCAGCCCTGTTCGCCAAGTTCACGACCCCGTGGGGGAGAGCAGATGCGACGACATCGAATTCACGCAGGAAGCTCACGAGTCTCTTCCTGTCTTTCACGTCAACAACATCGGTGGTCAGCTTCTTGGTGGCGGTCATCCTTCTGGTCCGGGCGAGTCTCTCCGGGTTCATGTCTGCGACGACGACCTGGTCAACGTCCGCCGAGCGGGCGAGATCCCACGCGATTACCGAGCCCATGAGACCGGAACCGAGTACCGCCGTCTTCATCAGCGAGTGTGCGAACCTGTGGCGGTTTTAAGGCTTGGGTGAGTGAATGGAACCAAAAGACCTTTTACGGAACCGGAGTTGAAGGGCCTTCGATATTGATGGACCTGAATCAGGCCCTCGACGAGCCAGTGACGAAGTACATGTCCAAGAACGTCTTGTACCTTCCGGAGGCGAGCACCGTGGTGGAGGCTGCTCGGTCGATGCAGAAGAACGGGATCGCGGCAGCGATCGTTACGAAGAACGGGAAGCCGGTCGGCATAGTCACCGAGCGAGACATCCTCTACAAGGTCGTCGCGGGAGGAATGGACCCACGAAAGGCGAAAGTTTCTGAGATAATGTCATCCCCGATACAGACGATAGAAGACGGTTCGAAGGCGGGGGAAGCCTTGGCGAAGATGACGAGACTCGAGATAAGGAGGCTGGCTGTGATGCACGAGGGGAAGATTGTGGGCCTCGTGGTCCAGAAAGGAATCGTTGCCGGAAGCTTGAGGGAACAGGTTCCCCTCCCGGAGTTGTTGAGCCCGAACGAGTTCAGATGTCCCTATTGCGACCAGGTTCTGGAGAACGCGGAGGCTCTCTCCAAGCACATAGACCGCCTTCACATAGGGTCGGGACTGCTTCAGGGCGACTCGAGAAAGTGGTGAACTCACCCGGCCAGGTAGGTGCGCGTGCTCTCGGCCAGCCAGAGGATTCCCTTCTCAAAGAGGTCCAGCCTGATGCTCTCGTTGGGGGCGTGAATCGCGTTGTCTGGCGGCGAGACCCCTATCGAAACCGCCGGGATCTTGTACCTCTGGGTAAAGACGTAAAGCGGTCCTGTTCCCGGCTCTGAGAGTCTCACGACGCTCTTCTTCCCGAAGACACTCTCCCCACCCCTGATCGATGCCTGCGCGAAGGGGTCTCTGAAGCTCGTACGAGCCGCCGGTTCCATCGTCTCGACCTCCACCGATACGTCTCCGAAACCTTTCTCCTTCAGGAAGTCCCTGAGACGGCCAAGGAGTTCGTCCGGGTCTTGCATCGGGACGAGCCGGAGGTCCATCTTGCAGTGTATCTCTTTCGGCAGGACGGTCTTCGAACCAGGTCCCGTGTAGCCGGCCCAGATGCCCGCGATGTTAGCTGTGGGGCGCCTCGCCAGCGCCTTCCTCGCCTGGGATGCGGTGATCCCGCCGACGAAGCTCTGGGCGCCGTAATAGCGCTTGAAACTCTCCCCATCGAAAGGCTCCTCCTCGAGAACCCTCTCTTCCTCCTCTGTGAGGTTCTCGACCTTGTCGTACCAACCCGGGACGGAGACACGCTCGTTTTCATCCTTGATCAGGTTAAGGAGGCGAATCAGCCGCCAGGGGGCGCTCGGGAGGGCTGCCGCGTAGCTGCTGTGGGCGTCGATGCTAAGAGACTTCAGCACCAGCTCGAGGTAGATCATGCCCTTTACTCCCAACCCCACTATCGGCCTCCCCTGGTCGTCGACGCCTCCCCACTCCCAGAAGACGGCATCGGCCCTGAAGAGCTCCTGATTCTGAGAGACGTAGTCATCCAGGTGCACGCTTCCCACCTCCTCTTCCCCCTCGAAGCAGAACTTCAGGTTGCAGGGAGGCTCTCCGTTCACCTTCAGGTAGCTCTCAAGAAGTTTCAACCTTGAAACCAGCTCTCCCTTGTCATCGGAGACCCCCCTCCCGTACAATCTCCCCTCCCTGAACTCCGGCTTGAAGGGCGGAGACTTCCAGAGGTCGAGCGGCTCCTCCGGCTGGACATCGTAGTGGTTGTAGAAGAGAATTGTCTTGTTCGAGTCGCTACCCTTCATCTCCCCGTAGAGCAGCGGGGCAACCCCCTCTGCTCCCCTGAGCACCCTCGTCTGGATCCCGACCTCCCGCATCATCTTCTCGACGAGAATCGCACACTCCTCTATCCCCTCCTTTCTCGCCGAGACGCTCGGCTGGGACGCCAGCCTCGCAACCTCCTTCGCGAATTTGTTCAGGTTGTCGTGAACGTACCTTTCGAACTTCTCACGCAAGCTCACGTTTTGGCAGTCAGCATCTTTTGTTGCCTTTTCAGTGAGACTATTCCATCTAACAGGAGCAGTAAGAAGACAACCGCCACCAAAGTGAAGGCGAGCGTAGCATAGTCTATGCCGAACAACCTTGTTGGATAAGTTATCTCCACCGGCTCTCTTGTTGCCAACGCCCCACCGGGGTAGGTTTGTACAATCAAGAAGGTCTCAACGGCCGGGAGGAACAGACCAACATCAGGATTGCGCAAGCTCAGAAAGAAGGTAGCACTCATCCTGGGCAAGATTTCTCTTCCGTTCCAACTCACACCTCCGAGGACTCCCGGCTGTGCAGGGAGCCTCCTCGCGATCCAGCCGACTTCGCTCGCAGATTCGTTAATCAGCTCGAAATCCGTTGGTATGTAGACGATCACCCCTGTCATTGACACGTTGCGAACGTTGGTGACTCGAATTTCGTAGCTGTCTGTCATTCCACCTATGCTTGTTGGAACAGATCCGTGAGCCTTTGTGTGGGTGTAATGAGGTTCGACCGTAGCGCCTGCAAAAACTTGAGAGGGCAGAGAAAGAACCATGATGACCAGTGTCAGCGACGCACCTATGCGACGCGGGCCTCCGACGCGTCCCACGTGTCTCTGCACTTGTCTCACGTGCCTCGTAGTTCGTCTAATCTGTACCTGCGATTAACCTCCGACTTACTGATCTTTCCATAGATCATGGCTCGTAGGAGTGGCCTGTTAACCCTGAGAAGACCGAAATAGAGGTGGCCAACCACGAGGGCAATCAGAATGAACCCGAAGATGTCGTGTATCACGGTCGGTCGCCACCACGGCTCTATCTGAGAGTGTAAGAACCAGAGGACGTTCCACCATGAAGCGTAGAAATACTGGTAGATTCCGGTGAAAGCCAGAAGAGCGGACGATACGATTAGGTAAAGATGGAACGATTTCATGAAGGCATCATACTTCGACATCCTCGGATATTTCTTGCTCATTGAGAAGAAATTCCGTGCGCGAAGCAACCCGTCTCGGAAATCCTGCGCGGCAGGCATCATTCGACGAAGGGCACGGAGCCTCTTCACATCCCAAACGACGTGAACACCTAACAAAACTGCAAAGGACGCAGAAAATATTACGTGCGCCAGCACATAAGACGGAAAGGCTGAATGCAGCGGGATACCCAGAGCGGCGGCGACCGGCTCGAAGGTGGAGGGATCATACAAGGCAAATCCGGTAATGATGATCATCAGCAAGACTGCCAGCGTTGCCCAATGAAACAGCCTCTGGATTCTGTCAAACGCGGTCAAATCCTCCGTGGCCTCCGATCGTGGAGGTTCGGTCACGGACGCTGGCGTTACGGTACGACGTGCCCAGTGCAAGATCAACCCAATGCTGAAGAGTGCCAAGACGCCATACGCAATTATCTCGGGCGCTCCGTGCGGCAAGTATTCAGCCTCCTTCCCACGCGATGCGCCCGCCGGTGGGAGACGTATTCGGTCGCACCACCTTCACTACGGATGGCCGTACCGATGGGGGTCTGCGTCGAACTTCTGCTTGCATCCCGGTGAACAGAAGTAGAAGACTCTCCCCTCGTGTTCTGACGTAAACTTTGTCTTCTTTTCGTCTACCATCATTCCGCAGACAGGGTCTTTTTGCATGCGCTTCTTCTCACACAGACCGACGTCGCCATTTATTAGCCATTTTTCATCTGCGTATCCTGCGTCCGAGAACTTGATGGGATGCGCCATCGGGAGAGTAGGAGAGAGTTGGCGACCACCGTCACTGAACTAAACGCCATCGCTGCGCCTGCCAAGAAGGGGAGGAAGGAGTATACAGAGACTCCATAGAAAGGAATCAGGACTCCTCCGGCCACTGGAATTAGAGCTGTGTTATAGCCAAAAGCCCAGAGGAGGTTCTGCTTTATCTTGCTCAGCGTGGACCTGCTGAGCTTTATCGCACCAACTACATCCATCAGTCTGTCCTTGATGAGTATGATGCCTCCAGTCTCCTTCGCCACGTCGGTGCCGCTGCCTATTGCGATTCCGATGTTGGCCTTCGCAAGCGCTGGTGCATCATTCACACCATCACCGACCATCGCCACCGTCCTCCCCTGCGCCTGCAACTTCTCGATGATTCGCTCTTTCTCCTGCGGGAGTAGGTTAGCGTAGAAGGCAGCGATTCCAACCTTCTTCGCGACCGCTCCCGCCGTGCTATTGTTGTCGCCCGTGAGCATGATCGACTCGATATTCATCTTGCGCAGCTCCGAGATGGCGCGTTCAGCATCGGGCTTCAGAGTGTCTGCGACCGCTATGGTGCCGAGAACGTCTTTGTCTGCGGCCACAAATACGACCGTATTACCATCCGCTTCAAGGGCGGACGCACGAGCATCGAGTTTCGATAAATCGATGCCATTTTCTCTCATGAACTCTCTCTTACCGAGGCGGACAAGCTTGTCCGCGACTCTTCCAACTACCCCAAGTCCCGGAAATGATTGAAAATCAGTCAAGACTTGAAGTTTCATCTTCCTCCTCCGGGCCTCGGAGACTATCGCCTCTGCCAGGGGGTGTTGTGAAGCCGCTTCGACCGTTGCACCCAGCGAAAGCACTTCATGCTCGTCGCCCCCGACTTCAGTTACGGTGGGTCTTCCAACAGTTATCGTGCCGGTCTTATCGAGGAGAACGGTATCTACCTTTCCAGCCATCTCGAGCGCCTCTCCACTCTTCAGCAGGATCCCGTTCTGGGCACCCTTTGCGGTCCCCACAAGCAGGGCGGCGGGCGTAGCTATTCCAAGCGCGCAGGGACAGGCAATTATGACGACCGAGACGAAGATTAGGATAGAGGTCGCGACTGGGATCCCTCCGAGTATGTACCAAATTAGAGAGGATGCAAAGGCTATCCCCACGACTGCCGGCACGAAATACTCCGCTATCTTGTCTGCCAGGCGCTGGATGGGAGCCTTTCCCGCCTGGGCCTCCTCGACCATCCTCGAAATCTGAGAGAGTACCGTGTCTTCGCCGACCTTGGTCGCCTCAGCCCTGAAGTATCCCGCTCTATTTATCGACCCCCCAATCACTTCGCTGCCCGGCCCCTTCTCAACCGGGATGCTCTCTCCGGTTATGATTGACTCGTCGATGGAGGTTCGGCCTGAAGTAACCCTTCCGTCCGTCGGAATCCTCTCCCCGGGCTTAATCTCGAAGATATCGCCTACTCCCAACTCCTCAACCGGAACATCGACAACGCTATCGCCTCTGACCAGATGCGCGACTGTCGGCTTCATATCGAGAAGTTTCCTCACCGCGTCCGACGCGCGGTCCTTCGTAAGGTGTTCGAGAAGTCTTCCAGTGAGGATTAGCGTTATGATGACCGCTGCAGTATCGTAGTACACGCCCTCGGTTCCAAAGAATGAAGGGAAGAGGGTGGCCACTGTGCTGTAGCCGAATGCGGCCGAGGTACCCAGCGCTATCAGCACATCCATGTTGCTGGTGAGGCTCTTCACCGCATGGTACGCCCCTCGGTAGAACCTCGATCCGAGAACGAATTGGACCGGCGAAGCCAGTAGGAGAAGCACTAAATTGTTGCTGTAGGGTGGGAGAATCGGGAGGTAGGTTAGAGCGAGAATGGCGATTGTGAGCACCGACCCCACTCCCACCAGTGTCTTGAGCTTCCCTAGTTCCACAGCCGGCGCAACGAACTCCTTCATACAGGTTTCACTGCAGAAGTAGAACGTAACGCCCCTTCGCTCCGCCTTGAGCGCGTCACCTCTTTCTTCCACAGACATGCCACAGACTGGGTCTTTCGCGATCTCACACCGCCTCTTTGCTACGTCGTTAGTATACAAATGAAAGTATTTATACTATTCGTTATATAGTAATGTGCATGCACGCCCACGAGGAACCGGAGTGCCCCTTCGAGGACCTTCTTGCGCTCGTCTGCAGGAAGTGGCCCTTACTGGTCATAGCCACGGTCGGCAAGAAGGGAGAGCGCAGGTTCGTCGAGCTCATGAGCGACCTCCAGGGCATCAGCCCTCGTTCGCTCTCTCAGATTCTCGCGGAGTTGACAGACCTCCATCTTCTCGTCAGGAAGGACTACAAGGGAATCCCACCAAGGGTTGGATACAGCCTGACAGAACAGGGAAGGGAACTCACCAAGGCGGTGCGTCCGCTCTTGGAGTGGGCCTCCGAGATGAGGCCAGAGAAGGGCTGCCCCATTCTCAACACGATAAGAGGGTCCTGAGGCTCGCCGGCTTAGACAAGCAACGAAGTAAACTTCTCTTTAAAATACTACCGCCTCCGGGCAGCGTGAGAAGGTCTTTGCCTCGAGCGAAGGCGGGGGAAGAGGCGTCAAGGAAGGCGGTGAGGTACTCCGCGTTCTACGGAGGCAAGGTTGCGACGATGCCGAAGGTACCGATCCGCTCCCTCGACGACTTCTCGATCTGGTACACCCCGGGGGTGGCGGCGGTGTCGAAGTTGATCCAGCGGGGCATCGAACTCTCCTTCGAATACACGAATCGCTGGAACACCATCGCGATTATCACGGACGGGAGTCGGGTCCTAGGCCTCGGAAAGATTGGGCCGGAGGCCGCCCTCCCAGTGATGGAGGGAAAGTCGCTCATCTACAAATATCTCGGAGGGGTAGACGCTTACCCTCTTCCGATCAGGGTTACGGACGTCGAGAAATTCGTCGATACTGTGAGCTCCCTTGAACCTGCGCTCGGTGGGATAAACCTCGAGGATATCGAGTCGCCCAAGTGTTTCGAGATCCTGGAGAGGCTGCGGGGTCGGCTGACCATCCCCGTCTGGCACGACGATCAGCAGGGCACAGCCGGGGTGATCCTCGCGGCCATCTACAACTCACTGGAGCTGACCGAGAGGAAGATTGGTGAAACGCGAATCA
>VBPP01000213.1 GCA_005877365.1 Nitrososphaerota archaeon | reverse complement strand
GGTCGAAGACGCTCCCACCCAGGGTATCGTGCATCCCGTAGAGGTCATCCACCGCATGCTTCAGAATCGGGTCTCTCCTCGCAAATCCGTAGAACTGGCTCAGTTCGTCATTCACGCCAAGCTTCTCAGCGAGGACGCCCTTGATCGTCTCTTCCTTGTCGTCGGGCTCGCGTGCGAGGAAGGCTGTCACCGAAATCCTCGGTGAGTCAGTCTCTCCGGCAGACCTCAGCTTCAGGCCCACTAGCATTCCATCGACATAAAGAGCCGTCCACATCGTTCCTTCCTCGAAGAACTCGAAGGGAGTGAAGAGGTCCCACCCCGCCGGCTTTTTTGCCGTAAGCTCGAAGTTGTAAGGAGCTTTCGGCGATAGGACGAAAGAGAAGTTCTTCTTGAGCCGAACCAAACTTGCCCCGTTGCCGTGATGGTCGCCTTATAGACTTCGGCACCTTGGCGTAGCAAGTTGCGACCGACGGCCGACCATGCAATAACATGCTGCCTAATCCAGATTCGCATCCCGCCAAAAGACCAAATACGCTTCTACGCTCGCAAGAGGGGTTGCAACGGGAAGCAGCCGAGAAGCGTCCTCGGGCTAGGATTGAGACGCTCGCAGACCTGATCTTCGGCCTCTCGCTCTCAGTGGGCTCCGTCGCAGCCATCGCGAGCTCGCCGACAACCCCCGCCGAAATCGGAAGCCACATACTCGCTTTCATGTTCACCTTCCTTCTTCTCATCACCGCTTGGCTCATCTACACGGGTTTCATGTCGGTCCTCCCCGTCGAGACAAGGACCATCGTCTTCCTCAACGTGGCGCTTCTTCTGCTCGTCACGCTGATTCCCTACCTGCTCAACAGCGTGGAGTTCATCAGCCCCTCAGTGCCCGCGGCCGACGCCTCGGCGATAAAGGATGTGGCCTCCCTCCTCTTCGCTCTGGACTTCACGGGAATCCTGGTCATCATGGCGGTCTTCGCGCACGTTCTGAGCCTTGAGGAGAAGAAACTCGTCGCTCCTGAACTGGCCAGACTCTTTCGCAACGGGAGGAACAGGATGGCCGCCCTCGCCGTCCTGACGGCAATCTCAATTGCGCCTCCCTTCGGGCAGGTGTTGATTCTCGGAGTGCCCGCGAGACTCTTCATGTGGTACGTGCCGCTGATCTCTTACTGGGTTGGGAGGGCAGTCAGTCCAGAGAGTCGCACCTACAAGATATCGCGGGCGGAATAGGGAGCAGAGGTTGTCGCACCTGCGGGACTGAAGCACAAATAGTTGCGCGCTGCTATTAATCGATGCTATGCTCGAGGCGAAGATGAGGGATTTCAGGCACAGCGACTACGACTCCTACGCCTCGATTCACAACGCCTTCGACCCAACTCACCCTCTCTTCCTTGAGAGAGCGAGGTACGAAGACTCCTGCTTCGGGCGGACGAGGTACCGGATGAAAAGGTACGTCGCTGAATCTGATAGAGGCGAAATGGTCGGTGTCGGCGGATTCGAGCATCTGTTCTTCTCGTACCACCCTCACAGGTTCGCCCTCTCGGTCGAGGTGCATCCCACTTGGCAGCGCCGCGGCATCGGTGGATTGCTCTACGAGCGCCTCGAGTCTGAGCTCCGCTCCGCCGGCGCGGAGGCGGCGTGGGCGATTGTTGAGTCGACTCATAGCGAGAGCGTCGCGTTCGTCAGGAAGAGGGGGTTCGCCGAGAAGAGAAGATTCTTGGAATCGACGCTTGACCTAACATCATTCGATCCGGCGAAGTTCGAACCCCGGGCGAAAGAACTGGAGAGCAAAGGAATCGTCTTCGCAAGCTTGGCGGAAGAGATGTCGCGCGACCCGACTTCAGGTCGAAAGCTGTACGAACTAGAAAACAGCGCCGACAGGGACGTCCCGAACATAGTCAAGCCCAAACCGATGAGTTACCATGACTACAACATCATCATTCTCAAGAGCCCGGTGATGCTCTGGGAAGGGTCATTCGTGGCGAAGAAGGATTACCTCTATGTCGGGTCGAGTAGCGTAATCAAGTCAGGCCTGAAGGATACCATCGAGCAAGGATTTACCGCGGTCAGGCCAGGCTTTAGGAGAAGAGGTTTAGCGCAGGCCGTCAAGCTCATGGTCGCGAAGCACGCCAGGAGTCACGGGGTGAAATCCATTCTTACCCACAACGATTCGCGGAACGAAGCGATCCTGACGGTCAACGAGAAGCTTGGTTTCGTGAGGAGGAGTGAACGGATCGAGTTTGAGAAGGTGTTGCAGGACTGATGAGTCTTTACCCTGCCCGGGTTTACCGCCCGGGGTGCCGTTTCGGACGAGTGACGTCTACTGCGCCGGGATAGCTCCGATTTGGAGCATGATGCCAAGAAAGTCGATCTCAGACCAGAGCTCCGCCACCTTCCCAGCTTCAATTCTGTAGATATGGATCTCCGACCATGTGACCTTATTTCCCGTCGCGGGCACGCCGTTGAACTCCCCCTTGTGGGTGGCGCGGGCCGTCGTGCGCTCAACGACCCTGTTTCCTTCCGCCAGCAGGTCCTCGATGGTCGCCTGAACGTCCGGGAACCCCTTGACTACGACTCCTCCGAGAGCCTTCATCCCCTCCCGTCCCTTCGGCAGCCTAGGGTCCTTGAAGTGATGCTCGAACCTGGGGGAGAAGAGTTCGTCAACGATTCCGTGGTTCGCCTTGTTCTTGAACTCTTGAACGAAGCGTCTGATAAGGCGCTTGTTCTCATCGGTGGTGGTAGTCACAGTCGGAGGGTTCGGTTCAACGATATTTAACCATTTGGTTAACTATCGCTTCTCAGGAGGGTCGCCAGGCCGTCTATGACAGACGCCCAGCCGAATCGTGTGCTCTCCCGCAATCCCCCGTCCTTCAGCTTCTCGTGCAGCAGCGAGATTTCGGTCGCATCCCCGCGTTCCAGGAACTCGACCGTGACAAGTGTCTCCATCTGTTTCAGGTTGGGGTCTTCCGCTATCCAGGTGTACACCAGCCGCTCCGGCGGGACGACTTCGAGAAACCTCCCCCTGACCATGTGGATGCTTCCGCTTGGCGATTCGACTCCTATCCGGAATCCGCCTCCTACCCTGAGGTCGATCTCGGCCACGGTGAGGACGAACTCCCTCCCCACTCTCCACCATTTCTTCAGTTCGTTAGGGTCGGTCCAGGCGCGGAAGGTTCTCTGGCGAGTCGCCGGGAAGACCCGGGAGATACGAAGAGAGTCTTGGGACCCCTCTACCTCGCTCATCCGCTCTTCCCGCCCTTCTCCCCGCTCTTCCCGCCCTTCTCCTCGCTCTTCAGGTAATCGGCAAGCTCATCGAGTTGTTCCCTCCAGAGCGAGCTGTACCTTGCTATCCATCTCGCGGGCCCGATCAGCTGAGTCGCGTCGAGGACGCACCTGTACATCCTGCCGTCCTTCTCGCGCTTGAGCAGCCCCGCCTCCTCAAGGACTTTCAGATGTTTCGAGATTGCGGGTAACGATATTGAGAAGGGTTTTGCCAACTCGCCGACGGTCATCTCGCCCGTCGCCAACTCCTCTAGGATTGCCCGGCGTGTTGGGTCGGAGAGGGCAGAGAAGGTGCGGTCGAGATCGACTCCGACCCTACCGGGCGACGGCTCAGACCGGAGGTGCTTGAAGCTCCACACCGGTGCCCGACCCCTCTCCCGAGGAGGAGGGAGGAACCGCGGCTGCTTCCTTGAATACTCACCGAGATTGTGACGCCCCATCTCGGTCTGGATGCTTGCCAGTGATATTTTTACTTTCGGTTAAGTATTGGAAGGGAACTCTGTCCTGCACACGTTTCGGCCCCGCTCGAGGTCAAAAAAACGCGGCGACGAGCAGCAACAGCCCTAGCACAATGAACGCGAGGTTGAGAGCGGGGTTGTCGTAGCTCATGTGCGCGATCGCAATCCTACGGCGGCCAAGGTAAACACCAGCTTGAGTAAGGGCGTCGAGGAGTAGGTGAGTATAGGCTATCGTCACACCCAGACCTGCTCCAAGCAATTCGAATGCGGAGTCGGCAGGGAGGTTGAAGACCGAGTAGGGTAGGATTATCGTCGCGAATCCAACCAAAGCCCCCCACAGTGGTGCTGTTAACACCGAATGGGTAACGAAGGAACGGACGGGGACGTCATTCTTGCGTCTATGGCCCAAGACATCGATTAATGTGTTCACCGCAAACGTCAGCCACAGAGCAACTAGCAACGAAATTGCCGAGAGATGCCCGGTCTTGGAAAGTAGGAAGATACTCAAGCCGAATGAGAAGATGTTGTGGGTTACGGCTTTCAATTTGAGAGCAAGCCAAGCGGCGAGTGGGGTTCTAAAGATAACAATCCTGCACGATCTATGCGATGGACCTTCGATACGTTCAGCCTCAGGTTATCGACGCCCAAATAATAACACCCCACCCCACATTGTCCGCGCCAACAGCTGAAGAGGAATGAAGGCAGGAGTCGTCTCCGTCCGAGTCGTTCCTGACACCTAGTTCACAGCATTCCGGCGAAAAATCCTTCTGCAGGCTAGTCGCTCCAAGGCAGCCGTCCATCGGCGTCATATGTGTCGTTGAGAGACTGCAGAAGTCTCTCGAACTCTCTCTTCGATTCGTCGACGCTCGTTAGCTTTCGCGTGAATCCGACCCTCCTCGACAAATTTCTCCACGAACGCAGGATCTTCGCGTGTGTGCCTCTCTCAGTGTGAACCTCCTCGCTTTGAACCAGAAGCCTCTTTTCGAGCTCGCGTGCGGCGCCGGGGATCCCTCTTCTCGGCAACGTTCTCGCGTCGGTTCTGACTTCGCCCTTCCTGTCAACAACGCGGAGCAGTGCCGAGGCTTCGGGGGAAAGGGATGCGGTCTGCCACTCCTCCCTTGAGGTGCTCACTGCCAGAAACTGCGGCCAGAGTCGGCGGTGCACGAAGGTAACCTTTCCTGACACGAGCTTCGTGGTCAAGACGTCCCGGCGTCTGCAGAATTTTTCGAGGACCCTCCAAATCCTTCGACCGCTCGGGTGACCCCACCAGGAGCCCCGGATTGGCCGACCAACGAGTAGAGCCGTGACGCTAGGAAGCCTTGGGTCAGACTCGAGCAGGACGCCAACGCGTCTGAACTCCCTTACAACAAGCTCAAGCGCCTCCTCTTCGCTCTTTCTGTTTTTCATCGGGCGGAACTGGGATGCTGAATCA
>VBPP01000212.1 GCA_005877365.1 Nitrososphaerota archaeon | reverse complement strand
AAGAGCGACGGGGTCGTCTATGAAGCCGAGGGGCTCCATTTGCTTTCAGTTCAAGAGGACGGGTCCATCGCTCCAAAGTCAGCCTCCCATGTATGGAGGTTGCACGCTGACAAGCTCATAGAAGTCCGGACAAAGGCCGGATACGCGATAAGGACCACTCCAGAGCACAAGTTCCTGGTCTTCGAACCCTCGGGGGAGGTAAGATATGTCGAGGCAGAGAGACTCAAGCTCGGAGACTTCCTCGTTCTTCCTTCGAGGCTCAGGGTTTTTCAGACTGACCTTGGGACGATCAAGACCAAGATACTCCCCCTACTCTCAGATGACTTTCTGCTGAGAGTCAGTCCGAAACTAAACGCACGGGTGAGGGCGGCCGCAGAGGGAAGACAGCGAAGTCTCGGCGTTCAGTTAGGCGACCATAACCTCGAGTTCCACATAAGGAAGGGCTATTACAGGGCGAGCGTTTTTCGAAGAATCGCGGCCGAGCTTGACCTGCCTCTGAACCAAGCCTACGACTCGATAACCGCCATGAAATTCGCGTCGAGAAAGCAGAGGGCCACTCACAAGTCGCCCTGGGTGCAGTTGCCGCAGACGAAGAAGCAATTCGAGGCACTTCTCTATCTTGTAGGACTGCTTTACGGCGACGGGCTCGCTGAGAAGGCTCATCTTGCCAATGTCTCGAAGGACATCATCAACGAGTTCAGGAGATGTGTGTTTGTCACCTTCGGCGTGGGAACCAATCAGGCCTGGCGCCGAACCTGCTACATTGTATCTCATAAGGGAGGCAAATCGCTCGCCAGGTTTCTGACGGAGGTCTTCGATTACCCAACGACAGACAAGACACTCATTCTTCGCATTCCCGAGATCGTCTCTTCGATGCCGGACCGACTTGTCGCGAAGTTCCTTCGGGGATTCTTCGACGCGGAGGGTTTCGTGACAGAGGGCAGAAACATCGGAATAGGTTGTGAGAGCAGGGTATTGATGAAGCAGCTTCCGATGCTGCTTCAGCGATTCGGATGTCTCGCTTATTTCGCGAAGAAGACCAGGAGGATGGAACTGGTCATCTCTGGCAGACGAAATGTTTCGGCGTTCGTCAACAGCGTAGGCTTCCGAGACCGTTCAAAGATGGAGGCCGCCCGACGGCGGCTGTCTTTGTCCGAGACGAATCGCGTCTTCGAGCTTACACCGATCCCGGGAGAGTTCGTTCGTCAGGTTAGGACGAACAACAGAGTCATCTGGAACAGGCACTTCCAGCTAGCGAGTTATGAATCGTACCAGAGGCTCAGCGCGAACTTCCTCTCGCAGATGTTTCAATTCGTACCCACCTACAAGAACTCAGGACTCCAACGGACTCTGACCAATTATTCCATGGTGCGGGTGAGTGGTCTACAGTCACTCGAAGGTGACCACACGGTCTTCGATTTCACCGTAAGCGAGACCCACAACTTCCTTGCCAACTGCCTGATAATCCATAACACGAGCTTACTCGATAAGATACGCGGCACCGCCGTCCAGGCGAGGGAAGCGGGCGGAATCACTCAAGAGATCGGAGCGAGCTTCTTCCCGATTGAGACCCTCCAGACGATAACCGGAAACCTCCTCGACAGGGCGGGGGGAGAGCTGAAGATACCAGGCCTCCTCGTCATCGACACGCCCGGCCACGAAATCTTCTCCAACCTCAGGGTGAGGGGTGGCTCCGCGGCCGATATCGCAATCCTCGTCGTCGATGTCCTGAAGGGACTGGAGAACCAGACGATAGAGTCTCTCGAGATTCTGAAGCAGAGGCGCGTCCCGTTCTTGGTGGCGCTGAACAAGGTGGACATGATCAAGGGATGGAAGAAGGGAAGCGAGGGCCTCCTATCGGAGGTGCTGAAGCAACAGACGCCAGAGTGGAACGACGAATTCGAGGAGAGGCTCTACAACGTGGTGGCCTCACTCTCGAGGCTCGGCTTCGAGTCCGACGCCTACTATAGGGTGAAAGACTTTCGCAAGCAGGTCTCCATCGTGCCCGTCTCCGCGAGGTACGGAACGGGCATCCCCGAGCTTCTCGCTGTGCTGATAGGGCTCGCCCAACAGTTCCTGAAGGGAAGGCTCTCCGTTATCGAGGAGACTGAGAGGGGGCGGGGGATAATCCTCGAGCTGCAAGAGGAGGCCGGGGTCGGGCAGACCGCAAACGTGATCCTCACGGAGGGGAAGTTCGTCGTGGGCGACAACGTAGTCCTTGTCAAGAGGGAGGGCGCGGTCAAGTCGAAGGTCAAGGCCCTCTTCATGCCGAAGCCGCTCGATGAGATGCGTGACCCGAGGGACAAGTTCACCCCGGTCCAGAGCGTCTACGCAGCCGCAGGCGTCAAACTGGTCTCGACAGACTTGGAGGGTGTCATCCCCGGTACCCCGGTAATCACTTTCAAGGAAGAGTCGGAGTTCGCCGCTCTCAAGAAGGAGGTGGAGAAGGACCTTCAGAACGTCGTCGTAAAGAGAGACACGATGGGCGTCATCGTGAAGGCTGGCTCTATCGGTGGGCTGGAGGCCCTTCTACAGATGCTCAAGGAGAGAGGGATACCCGTGAGACTCGCAGACATAGGCGACATCTCGAAGAACGACATGGTGGAGGCCGAGGTGGTAAAGGACCACGACCCCTACCTGGCCGCGATTCTAGGCTTCGACGTGAAACTCTTCCCCGATGCCAAGGAGATTAAGAACGGTCAGGTCTTCATCTCGTCGGTCATCTACGAGGTCATCGACAAGTATGCGGAGTGGGCAGCGAAGGCGAGGGAGGAGAACGAAAGGGTCGGGCTCGCGTCCCTCACGACACCGGCCACGCTGAAGGCCCTCCCGGGCGCCTTCTTCAGACGAAATGACCCGGCCGTCTTCGGGGTCGAGGTGCTGGCGGGAAAGTTACACCCGCACGCGAGACTCATGAACGCGGAAGGGAAGGAGTTAGGGAAGGTGGAGCAGATCCAGGACAAGGGAAAGAATCTCGAGAGCGCGAGGATGGGGGATAAGGTCGCAATCTCGGTCAGCGGGCCGACCCTCGGGAGGCAGATCAGGGAGAACGACGTCCTCTACTCCCTCCCCCGAAGCCACGACGTCAAGCTCCTCCGGGGAAAGTATCTGAACGCCCTTAGCGAGGATGACCTGCAGGCGCTCGAGGAGATAGTTAGGATCCGCTCCGCCACGGACCCGATGTACGGATTCTGAGCGAGCGGTTCAACTCTTATAACGAGAGTGACGGCGGAGGCCGAGGATGGCTAACTTCAAGCTCGTCATCTCTGACCCGAAGAAGGCGAAGTCGGAGGTCCTCGAGGTGAAGGACTCGAACGCCCAGCTCTTCATGGGGCGCAAGATCGGAGAGGTGGTCGACGCGGCGAGCAGCGGTTACAAAGGAAAGCTGAGGATTACCGGCGGTTCTGACAGGGCGGGGTTCCCCATGCGGGGGGACGTCCTGGGCGGGGGGAAGAGGTACATCCTCCTGACCAAGGGGATCGGCTTCCAGAAGGCAGCCGAGGGCGAAAAGAGAAGGAAGCTCGTACGGGGAAACACGGTCACCGAAGAAATCTACCAGATCAACGCAGAGAAGGTCGAATAACAAGGTCGGACTTCACATGGCTCATCTTCGATTCTTTCTCTCCTTCTTTTCTTATCGAAGCGAGCCGAGGTCAAAATCCGGCCAGATCATCGATTCGTCTTTTATCGTAGAATCTTAGATGCGATAGTGTCGTAACCGACTAATACGTACGAGTTATGGAGAATTCATGAAGATCGGCAACGCCTACAGGCGTGGACGAAGACTCGGCGCTTTCATCAAGCTCCTCGCGGTAACGTCTCTGCTCGCATTCGTGCCTCTCTTGAGGAGTGCTCGTGCGGCCTCAACATCCTCCCTAACAGTCACAAGCCAAGACACAAGCGGCAGCACAATCACTGGCTACTACACCGTGCTCCTCGACTCGAGCGGCAGCACCCTGGCAACGGGCTTTACCCCCGTAACTTTCACCCTCGACTTTACAGTTCCTACGACTTCATACTCCGTTCTTGTCGAGGACTTCAACGGGGTTGTGTTCGACCACTGGGTCGACACCAACACCGCGAATAATCCCAGAGACGTCTCAATGGCGCTGGACCCAGCACTCGCGACGGGAAGCCTGACCATAACCGCAGTATACACGGACACCAATGCAATTCCAGCGGGTGACTCGCGAATCTCCGTGACTACGATCAATTTACAAGGTCAACAAATACTCGGGTACTACACAACGCTCTGGCAGAATTGCCAGGACCAAACTCAGTTCGGAAATCTTCACTCATTGGACCGACAACACTGTGAACAGATTCTACGACCTGACTGTTCCTGGTGCCACCACAACAATCAGCCTCACCGCGGTCTACGCGCCGTAATCCCCGCACCCGAGGCACCTGTCACTTTTCGGGTCGCACTCCCCTTTTTGTCGTGCAAGAATCTGACTCGCTCGCTCGCTCGCTCGCTCGCTCGCTCGCTCGGCCTGTGCATTCTCTTGAGGGCGGAGACCCATCAAGCATCGAGAAGCGGCATCCGAACCGTCACGCGCGAATCCGCCCACAAGAACTACGAATAATATTGCGTTCCGACGTCTAACAAAAGAGGCTCTTTGCTTGCAGCGGCTGAGCTGTGACCGCCTGCCATGGCCCTCGTGTTTGTTCGAGGCGCGAGATGATTCGAGAGTTCCGGCCGTGCATGGAGACCGAGGAGCTTCTTCGAGGGAATGAGAAAGAGCGAAGGAAAGCCTCATATACGAGAAATTGCAAAATTCACGTCAGCGCGACTATATAATGGCTAAACTTGACGAAATTGATATGAAAATACTCTCTGCCCTAAACAGGGATGCCTCCATCTCAATACCCAAACTTAGCAATGACCTCGGCATCAACCTCTCCGTCGCCTACAGCAGGATAAAGAGGCTGATCAGGAGGGGGATAATCGAGCACTACACCATCACCGTCAATGAGGACAAGCTAGGCATGACCGCATCCGCCATCGCCGGAATCAACCTCGACCCAAAGAACAGGGAGCAGATTCTCGACGAGATTATGAAGATGGACTCTGTGAGACTTTTGCGCGAAGTCACGGGGAGGTTTGACCTCGTCGTTAACCTCAGGGGCGCCTCCCTCGACGAGCTGCACAAGGCGGTCTATGACATAATCGGAAAGATTCCTGGAGTCCAGCACGCGGAGGTCTTCATGGAGGTCGCCCGAAGGACTCCCGTCGTCAACTATAGACTGCAGGATTAGTCTCCCCTCGAAGAATTATAATAGCTCCAGATTCGTCTCGAAATTGTGAATCCTCTCTTCGCAATCGACAGGGCGGAAGCAGAGGGGAAGATTCCCAAGGCGCTCGCGAAGCGCGTCAAAGGGAGGGCGAAGTATCTGGTCGGCGCAGTCAAGCGCGTCGAGAAGGCGAGCGAGCTCTCGTACCCACAGTACTACGTCGAGCCGGTCCTCCCCCTTGCCCAGAGTCGCGGAGAGGCGGGGCAGCTCGGTGTCCTATACGCCAGGGTCATACCCACGGTAGGGACGGCGGGTGGCCTCTCGATCCTCGTTCAGTTCACGGCGGCTCTCGTCGCCTTCGGCGCGAAGGGGACTCTGGAGGCAGTCGCCGGCCACGAGTTCACGCACTACCTCGACCTCGTAAGGAGGCTTAGCAGGATGAGTGTGATGAGCGACGAGAGGGCCGCGACCCTCTTCGAGTCTAGCTTCGCCGACGTGGAGAGGCAGGTGAACATGAAGTCGATCTTCAAGGACAGGCCACTCATCAAGCTGGTGGAACGGAAGTTCCCACTAGGTCTCGTCGACGACAGGCTGAACGCGCTCGTGGAGAAGAAGTGGATCGGAAGCGGCCTCCCGGTAAGGATCGTCGCGCCCGAGGAGAATGTGGTCAGACTCGGCATGGGCTCCGTCCTCTCGAGCAGCTTCGACCCCAGGGTCATCGCCAGGATAAGCTCCCTCGAAGAGAAGGTGAGGAGTTGAAGGCGAGACTAAGCCTGGAGGAGCGGGAGGCTCTTCTTACCGTCGCGAACCTCCTCGTCGAGCCCAAGAAGGTCGCGGCTGTCTGTGCCTACGGTTCGACGGTCGCCGGCTACGCGAGAGAGGACTCAGACTACGACGTGATCATCGTCGTCAAGAAGTTCCGCGGGGGAGTCAGGTACAGGTACCTCGAGTCAGCGGTTCCGGCCTCCGCGCTGATTGTCGACGAAGAGCTGCTCGTGGGCGACGCGAGGGAGGCGGCGCTGGGGGAGTTCGTCATCGGGAGGCTTCTAAACATCTACGAGCCGATCACCGGGGCGGAGTTACTCAACCATCTCGAGGTCCAGTACAAGAGGCGCGTGATCTCGGAAGAGCTCTACGAACTTGCCTCCGACTACGGGGAGTTCAGTCAAGACCTCGCCATTCCATACGACTACTTCCTCTTCGACAAGCTCCGCAAGAGGGCCCTCGTCTATCCCCCCGCCCTTTACAGCTACGCGCAGACCTACTCGGGGAAGAACGGCGAGGAGAACAGAGAGTTCGCCCTCAGGGGGTTCAGGGAGGCCGCCCATTGGATTGGGTCCAGAAGCTACCTCTCGATAGACGACAGCTCGATCAGAATCAGCTCGGTGAAGCTGAGGGGAGACGCCTTTTCGAAGGCACTCTCCCTCTTCTCGATGACCACGAGGGGCGTGACTCAGTATGCGGTCCACGGCTACGCCGGGAGAGTCGGGCTTGGAGTCTTCAAGAAGGAGGCGCTCTCCAAGCTCAAAAGGATGAGGGAGAGGCCTGAACTTCCGCGGGAACTCGAGCGGCCGAGGAGCCTCCTGAAGTTGGACGACGGGGCCCTCTTCGAAGACGGCTCGAGCGTCTACGATGGGGTGGCGAAGCTGAGCGGGATGAATGACGGCTTCAAGGTCAAGGAGACCCAGGCGGGGGACCTCTCCGCAACTGCGCGTATCGTAACCCTATCGGAGGGGAGCAGGGAGACCAAAATCCTCGTCAAGCACTTCTCCGACGTACGCTCCCTGAAGTGGGCCCTCCTCGGAATCTGGGCCCTGAGCGCGAGAAAGTTCAGCCTCTCCCCACTCTCGAGGCTGCACCGGGAGTACCACGCCTCGCGGAGACTGAGGGAGCTGGGGGTGAAGACACCTCGGGTCATTGGGGTGGCTCCCGACGAGAGGATACTCGTCAAGGAGTACGTTGAGGGTGAACCCCTCTCGAGGGTGATCCACAGGCTTCTGCGAGGGTGGTCAGACGACGCCACCTTCATCAAGAGCTATGCAGAAGCAATCGCCAAGATCCACAGGGGCGGCTTCACCCTCGGCGACACGAAGGCATCAAACGTGATCATCCGCGGTGGAGAAGTCTTCCTGACCGACCTCGAGCAGGCCGTCGAGAGCGGGGAGGCCGCCTGGGACATCGCGGAGTTTCTATACTACACCGCAAAGCTATCCCTCAGGGCTGAAGGGATGGAGCGCGTCGCAAGAACGTTCCTCGAGGCCTATA
>VBPP01000211.1 GCA_005877365.1 Nitrososphaerota archaeon | reverse complement strand
TGAAGTTCGAGGAGATAGACGACGTCAAGTGGAGCAGGATAGAGCCCCTGCTGCCACCAGGAGCGAAGGAGGGGAGGCCGAGGGCTGACGACAGGTCAACGGTGAACGCGGTACTCTTCGTCCTGATAACGGGGTGCAGGTGGATAGACGTGCCGAAGAAGTATGGTGACGACTCTACCGCCAACCGCAGGCTGAGGAGATGGGAGAAGCTCGGAGTATGGAAGAGTCTCATGGACTCTCTTGTCAGAGAAGGCTACGGGAACGGGACCATGAAGCTCGACGAGCTGTCTGTCGATAGCAGCACGATCAGGGCGAAAAAAGGGGGGAGCTCGTCGGCTATGACGGTCACCGCAGGGTCAAGGGTACGAAGCTCCACGCGATAGTGACCACATCATCCCTCCCTGTCTGCATCGCGATGAGCCCTGGGAACCATCACGAGGGGAGCAAGCTCATCTCCATGATGGAGGAGATGACGGTCAGGAGACCCAGGAGAATACACGCGGACACCATCTACGATACTCCTCTGGCCAGATACTACCTGCGCAGGAAGCATGTCATGGCGAACATACCGAGCAGAGCGAGGAGGAAGCGTCCCGGAAGGCCGAGGCTCTTCGACAGGGAGGCGCTCAGGAGGATACGCTACTCCGTAGAGAGGTTCTTCAGCTGGGTGAAGAACTTCAGGCGGATAGACACCCGTTACGACAGGACAGCATCCTCATTCATGGGATTCGTCCGAATAGCATGCAGCCTGATACTCATGAAGGAGGTATTGAGATAGGCTCTCATGAACGAATTCTTAAATACGCTCAAAGCGTGGAATCAGACAATGGCACTCGACCCACTGGAATTGATAATAATCGGCGTAATCGTGGTCGTCGTTCTCCTTTGGGGCCCCAAAAAGATTCCTGAACTCGCAAGGTCGCTCGGCTTGGCCAGGAAGGAATTTGATCAGGCAAAGAAAGTGATGCAGAATCCCGGATCGGCGCTAACAGACAGCATGACTCAGGGTGTTCAAGGGCAGGCTCCTCCTTCTTCTTCCGACGAACTCCTTCTGCAGACAGCCAGGCGCCTGGGAATCAATACCCAAGGCAAGACGAAAGAGCAGATATCAGAGGAGATCGTCGCGAGGGGCAAGGACCCCTACGGCCCTTAGAGTCAGGCACTCAAGCCGTCCGTAACCCCTTAGTCATCTAGTTTTGTTGTTTTTCAGCCCCCATGTCCACGGAAGCCCTGGTCAGAGCTCATTCAGGAGGCTGATGTTGTGGCTTGCTATGACCCCCGATACGAGGGGCGCGAGCGCCCTAAGCGCAACGGGGAACCACAACCTCACCTGCCTCCTGTCCGGGACATACCTTTTCGAGGCACGTCCTTGGATACTGCATAGTATCCGCCACAAAGGTTTATTGTTATTCCAGATAAACCTTCCGATATGAATTCGCGACTCGTGCCACCTATTTCCATCGTTGCCTTTTCTTGGCTTCTCTTTACTGTCCTTCTTCCATAACTTGCAAAAAATTACCGGCAACACAAAAACAATCAGCATGAATCCTATTGCGGGAGCGGCTGGGAATTGGGATCAGAGTTCGGCTCAACCCGCCCCTAGCGCAGCGGAGAGCTGAACGCTATTCCAACGAGTCTACAAACATCTCGATGGCCTTTCCCTCAACTTGGGTACATGTCCTATTCTGCGGTCCAGCATATCAGAGCAGCTCAACGATTGTAGACTGACCCGCGGAATCCCAGCGCCTGGTGGGCCTCTAGGATGCCACTACATCGTGACTTTCTTCTATGACGGACACACTCGAATTGCCCTTTACGCCCTGCGTCAACCACTGTTCTACTTGGGCACTCGGAGTTTGCAAGTTTTCAGGTGATTTACGATCCATTCCTCAACTTGGGGTGTTGAGCTTGCGGTTGGCCCATAGATTGGCCAGGACAAAAGAATAAGACCAGACATAGAAGAGTAACCTGCCCAGACCCAGCAGGAGGTTCCCGGTGCTCGAGTCAAAAGAGGTCTTTGAGACAAAGGAACCTAAGATTGGCGACAGCAACCTCGATACTCGAGAATCTGGCTGGAGAGAAGTCTGGTTGGGCGGGTTGAAGAACAGAGTCGACAACACATATCTTGAAAAGCACCAGATAAGAGAGACTCGCATCAAGAGACCTCTTTGGGTGCGTCATAGACTTAACAAAACCACCTCTCTTATTCCTCGATGAGCACATCTCTCGGGGTGGTCAATCTGTGGGTCTCGAGGTTCGAGAGGATATCGCGCCAAATTCAGACGAGATAAGGGGGTACGGCTGTCAACTCGAGAGGGGAGAGAAGATCGCGGCCAAAACCAGTAAGACACGTAGTGAGTCTACTCGCGTAGAGTCAATCGGGGCGGATTACGTGGATGGCAATGGGCGCAATGGAATCGCGAGTCATTAGAAAGGGACCGAAATCAAAGTGGCGAGTGAACCGCCGAGAGGCTCTATTTTGCGTGTTATGACAACACGATGATACCCACGCTCAGGGGGTTGATGGTTGTGGCTTGCTATGACCCGCGATACGATGCGCGCGAGCGCCCTGAGCGTAATCGGGGAACCACAACCTTACCTGTTCCTGTCGGGAACGCGCCTTCTACAGACACGTCCTTGGATACCACATGGTATCGGTAGAAAAGGCTTAATACTAATTCTAATAAACCTTATTACCGTGAAGAGGGCTTTAATGCCAAATTGCGGCTCTAGTCTTGCGGGACATGTGCCCGATTGCAATATTTTGAACAAGTATAACTTAAAAAGCACCAATGTATATCATCCTGGACGTTCACGGAGCAAAAGCCAGTGGCACTAATCGGAGAACAGAAAGAGTCAAAGAAGGACGTCAACACTAGAACTGCCCAACTAGTTCAGCTCCTGACTGAGATCGGCCCCGATATCCCGGAAATTGCAAGAAGGCTCGGTCAGTTCAAGGAATCGGTCCGATACAGGTACAAAGAGAAGATTGTGAACAGAGGATTTGCCGTACAAGCCGCCGTCGACCACGAAAGGTTCGGTTTGAAACGAATCATCTTCGTCGTAGACTTTGCACCCCAGTACAAGGAGTACGCGGCAGCGATTTTGACAGCGATGCACGATCTCGCCTACGTAAACTCTTTCGCCAAGACCTTGCCCGATGGCCTGTTTGTCGTCAACGCTAGCGTCCCCGTCGAGCATGCGGAGAATTTCTCGCAGTTCATCAACCTGCTCAGTCAGAAAGGCTTGTTCTCCGTTCAGAGGGTGCTTCCCTTTGATTGGTTCAGAACTCAACCCATGCGCGCAGAGTTCCACGATTTCGACACGGGCAGGTGGGACTTCGACTGGTCCTCAGGTACAAGCTTAGGCAACACGGGGGCTGACTACTTCCCATCCCAGCGGACAAGATTCGATTACACAGACCTGCTGATAATCAAGGAGCTGCAAATTGATGCGAATCAGTCACTGGTAGAGATCTCTGAGAAGCTCAAGATTGGCTACAAGAAACTTTCGTGGCACTACGCCTCTCATGTTCTCAAGAATCATCTGATAAAGTCGTACAGGGTGAATTGGATGGGAACGCGGTACGACTACAAGTTAGAGAAGGCTTTACACAGAAAGCACAGGTACCTGGCAGTTGACCTTCTCGTAGCGAACATTAGCGAATATGAAAGGATGGAGTTGATGGCGAAGACTAATGGAGTGCCCTTCCTGTGGGGAGAGGCCTGCGGGAAGCACTACTTCGCCGAGTTTGCTTTCCCCGTAGACACGATAACCGAGGCGTTCCAGTTGCTGGAGAACATAATAGCGCCGGTCAGAGAACGAGCCACATACTACGTTATGGATATCACGAACGCCCTAAGTTTCACAGTTTGTTCCCAGCTTTACGATCAAGGCGAGAAGAGATGGATGTTCAACAGTCCAGAATTAGCATCTAGATTCGACAATCTGATACTGAAGATAAGAGAACACAGCGGCTAGAAGAAAAAAGGAGCGGCTAGAAAAAAAGCCTAGCCTACGCCGAATCCCCCGCTGATTTCCAGGGGGCCTATGTGCAGTCCTAAAGACGCGAAAACAACACTCGCGCCCGAAAGGGCTAGCATCCCGTATCGCACCTTCTCGTCGAGGGTCATAGCGCCCCCTACTACGAAAAGTAAGGGTATAAACTTACGCTTTTACATAATTCATTCTTAGCATGTTTACGTGAAGTCGAAGAGGCGGGTGATTTCGAATGTAAACTACGAAATGAGGGTGTATCCTCCTTCATCAGCATTTCATCCCTATATACGGACCCCGATTTTAGGTGGCGATTCGTCTTTGGCGACGGTAACCGAAGAGAAGCACCCGCACCTGCGGGCGAGGCGCATCGTCGACAGGATTGTACTCGGCGGGAGCGACGGGGTGATGGAAGGAGTCGCCGCGACCGCCGGCCTGAACGGGGTGGGCGCCGATTTCCGAACAATCCTCTTTGCTGGCCTGGCTTTCGCATTTGCGGGTGCAATCTCGATTTTCTTCAGCAGCTACCTCTCCCAGAGGTCCGAACTTGACTCACTGAAGATCGACATTGACCGAGAGCGAATGGAGATAGAGACCGAGCCCGAAGAAGAGAGGAAGGAGCTTGAAGAACTTCTGAAGAAGGAGGGGTACAAACAGCAGGAAGTAGACGTAATCATGGCCAGGCTTGTCAGGAACAA
>VBPP01000210.1:4657-6069 GCA_005877365.1 Nitrososphaerota archaeon | reverse complement strand
AAGCACCGCGGTCCGGAGGCCTAACCCCAGGATGTTCAGAGACTGGAGCTGCGGGATGCTGGATGCAAAGATTACCGGCATTATCGCGAAGTATTTCGCGACGTCGTTTGCGATGCTGAAGGCGGTCACGGCGCCTCGGGTCATCAGGAGCTGCTTCCCCAGCATCACGACGTCGATTATCTTTGCGGGGTTGGACTCGAGGTCCACCATATTCGCGCCCTCTTTTGCAGCCTCGGTCCCCGAGTTCATCGCGAGTCCGACGTCAGCGAGGGCGAGGGCGGGTGCGTCGTTCGTGCCGTCGCCGATCATCGCGACGATCTTCGACTCAGACTGCTCCCTCCCGACTATCTCGAATTTGTCCTCCGGCTTTGCCCTGGGGACGTACTCCTCGATTCCAACCTCGGCCGCGATGCTCTTGGCTGTCAGTGGCTGGTCTCCGGTGATCATTATTGGCCTGATTCCCAGCAGCTTGACCGCGCGAATCTTCTCAGCAATCCCTGGCTTCAGGACATCTTTCAATCTGATCACGCCGATTATCTCGCCGTTCTTAGAAATGGCCATGGGCGTCTCCCCCGCCGCGGAGATCCCGTCCACGACCGCATCGAAGTCGGGCGGTACGGACCTAGCGTTCGCCCTTATCGCATCCGGCGCTCCCTTGACAATCTCCAGATCTACCTGCTCCCCACGGGTGTCTGCGAACTTTCGACTCAGCCTCATCTTCTCCCTCCCAGACCTTTCCACCTTCGATGGGACGAATCCTAGCCCCTGGGTTATCTTCACGCCGCTCGTGCGGGTGCTCGCAGAGAACTCGTGGACCTCGGAAAGGGCAAGCGAGTTGAGTTCCCTCGGCAGCCAACCCATTTCGTGCGCCAGCCTGATTATGCTCCGCCCTTCAGGGGTGTCGTCGTGCCAGGAAGACAGGAAAGCGGCCTCCCCTACTTCTCGTTGTGTGAAGCCTTCGAACGGGATGAAGTCGATGGCCACCCTGTTTCCCACGGTGATGGTACCAGTCTTGTCGAGGAGGACCACGTCGGCGTCTCCCGCTGTCTCGACCGCTCTTCCGGACTTCGCTACGATCCTTCTCTTGTAAAGCCTGGATATCCCCGATAGCCCGATCGCAGGCAGGAGGGCCCCGATGGTTGTGGGGAGGAGGCAGACGTACAACGCAATCAGAACCGAGAGGTCGCCCCCCAAGTTCAGCGTGACCGAAAGCCCCAACAGCGCCGAGACAATGATCGTGAATATTGCACTGAGGCCAAGGAGGACTATGGTGATTGCTTGCTCGTTCGGGGTCTTAGGACGCTTGGAGGATTCAACCATCCTGATCATCTGGTCTATGAAGGTTTCTCCGGGATTGCTCGTGACCCTCGCGGTCAGGGTGTCGCTGACAACTCTTGAACCCCCAATTAGCG
>VBPP01000210.1:0-4631 GCA_005877365.1 Nitrososphaerota archaeon | reverse complement strand
CTTCCTGAGCTCAGTCGAGCGCGTCGGGACAAGCTTCGGCGACCACTCCTCTCGGACAATCCTCCTGGCGAGGACCTCTCTCCCTAGGCGTCTGAGACTGCTGGCTGTGTTCTTGGCCTGTTGCTCCGCCAGGGCATCCGAGAGCGTGCTAAACCAGACGGTGATGAGGAGGATAGCGGCGACCTCGACGTAGAAAGGACGAAGGGTCACGCTCGCAACCGGGACAAACGCCTGCGGGCTGGTCGCCATCCCGAGCACGATGAAGAAGGTCAGCTCCACGAGTAGCATCACAGGATTCCTCTTGAGAGACAGGGGGTTCAGTCTCCGCAGTGAATCGAGCAAGACCTTCGAAGAGACCAGGGACATCCTTCGTACTTCCGATGCGGCGACCCTCTTGGGGGCCGTTCCGAGCTCAGCCAAAGCCATTTACGTGCCCCTGGAAATACGAAAGAATCGGACCTAAAGCGAGAAAGGGGAAGAAGGTCAGGAGCACCACGATGAGGATGCTCCCCACCAGGACGAGTGAGAATGTCAGTCCGCCAGTCTTCAACCCAACTGTCTCGGCTCTCTTCCTGCCCATCATAGACCCCCCGAGCGCGAGCAGGATCCCGATCGGAGCATATCTGCCTGCGAATATGACGGCCGCAGTTGAGAGATTGAAGGCAAGAGTGTTGGCCGAGGTGCCGAGGAAGTCCGACCCGTTGTTCGCAGCCGACGTAGTAAACTCATAGAGCACCTGTGTGAAGCCGATTGAGTCGCTCCCGACCCCGATGGCGGCTGCCCAACCCGCCGCGTAGGCCGTCACCGTGGGAAGGAGTATTATGATCGGATGGATGAGGAAAGCAACCATCACGAGTTTCACATCCCGTCCTGTGATTTTGATTCCTAGGTACTCGGGAGTCCGCCCCGACATCAAACCAACAATGAATACGGTAATCACGATATACATTATCATATACATCAGCCCAACACCCTTCCCTCCCGGAGTTGCCTGGATGAGCATCCCCATGAAGGCGGAGACAATTACAAGGGGGTGCATCGCGGATAGGCTGGTGTTCACTGAGCCGGTGGTGACGGCCGTCGTAACAACCGTCCATAAGGCGGAGAAGAAACCCCCAATCCTAGTTTCTATCCCAGCTCCGAGGGGGGTGGTCGGGATGAACGCAATCACTAGGTCGATTACGAAAAGCAAGTAGGCCGCGATGAGGATGGGTCGAGCCTCCCGCCTTTTCCCGAGGAGCTCCCCGAATACGAAGATGAGCGTCGTCGGCAGGAAGAGCATCAATCCGATTTCGAAGATGTCTGAAGCGGGGTTCGGGTTCATGAAGGGGTAGGCAGCGTTGGCACCGTAGTACCCTCCGCCGTTCGTCCCGAGCTGCATTATGGCGACCAGCGATGCGACCGGACCGACGAGGATAGTTTGCGGGAGACCTTCTACGGTGGTGACAGGAGTGTATCCCGAGAGAGTCTGTGGCACCCCGAGCCATACCAGCACTAACGCGGCCACAAAACAGAGGGGGATGAGCAGCCGGGTCAAACTCCTCACGAAGTCCACGTAGAAGTTTCCCAGATTCTTTGAGCCAACTACGAACCCTCTTACCATCGCAACACCCATAGAGATTCCCGTCGCAGCGGAGGTGAACTGGAGGAACTGTATTGCGGTCATCTGACTGAGGTAGGATAGGGACTGCTCGCCAGCGTAATGCTGGAGGTTTGTGTTCGTGGCAAAGGAGACAACCGTATTCAGGGCCAAGTCCCAGCTCAGTCCCCGAAACCCTTGGGGATTCAGCGGGAGCGAACCCTGGTCGACAAGGATGAAGAAGGCGATGGCCATCTGGACCAGATTGACGAGCAATCCTGCGAAAAGATACTCCTTCCAGCCCATCCCGTGGTCTGGGTCCGTCCCGGTCACTCGGTAGAGAGCATTCTCAATGGGGTCGAGGAATCGGTCGAGTCGGGATGGCGATCGGGTGTAGACCTTTTTGACGAATGGCGCGAAATATCCTGCGGCCAACAGACTTGCACCCAAGATGGCGATGACGCTTACGAGCTGAAGAGCATCGATCAAGGTTGACCGAACTCCAGCGGTCTAGACTCCCGTCACGAGGATGTCACGCCCCTCTTACTGATGTGCCAGGGATTTTGCTTTCTGCTGTTCTCCGTTGGTCCTCGGGCCCTTGTGGGTCTTCAGAACGACGGAGCTAACGGTGCTCCTGATTCCCCTGATCTTCAATATCTTATTCTTGAGGACGTCCCTGAACTCCTCGATGTCCGCCGCGGAGAGGAGGGTCACGATGTCGAACTCGCCCGTCACTTCGTAGAGTTCTTCGAGGTTGTCGAGCTTAGAGAGTTCCCGGACCACGTCGTCCATCAGAGGAGATTCAACGAAGATGGAAACGAACGCAAGTAGGCGAGCCAAATCATTTCCGCAGGTTCATCGAGCCCGTTTTGGTTCGGCTTATAAGAATTCCTGGAGTGAGTCTAATGGGACGCGGTCTATGAGGCACCCACGGCGAGACCCAGAGGGGACTGTTCTTGCACACCGCCATAGTGCACCAACTGAGGAATCCAACCCGGTGACCTGAAGTGAGAGGAAGAGAATAGGACTCGTCCGAAAGGACGGACAGGTCCCACCAGGCCCCTTAATCACCACGTCTTCAGGTCGGCCCGATGGCGAGTCGAGAACGCTTACAAGTCAGCACCGCGTTACTCTTATCACCAGGAGCTTTCCTGATTCCAACTCGCGCGGAACAGGTGGTGGACTGGAATCCTATGACGAGTTATCCTCTAATGGTTTCGGCAAGTCAAGCGAGCGAGTCACCGGGATTGCGGAGGAGCGGCTCTTCCTCTGCTTGATTCGGTCGCAGTAACAGAACGAGTCGCTGCTGTGGCACTACCTATCAGGGAGACGCCTTGCTCCTCCTCTTACCTCTCTGTCTTCCCAGCCGTGAAATCCTCGAACATCGCCTTCGCCTGTGCGTACGCCATCTGCGTCGGGGGATGCTTGAAGCAGTATGCTGAGAGGCTTGTCAGCTCACCCTTCACTCCTCTCTCGAGAGCGAGTTTCGTCCCCCTTATCGCGTCGACCATCACGCCAGCGCTGTCGTAGGCGTCGACGACGTGAAGCTTCACGTCAATCGTGACGGGCGTTCCCCCGAAGTACCTTCCCTTCAACCAGATGTAGCAGACCTTGTCGTTCCTCAAGAAGGGGACGTAGTCGCTGGGGCCGATCCGTGTGGGAACCTCGTATGGAGACATCGCCCTCACGGCGCTCGTCTTGCTCTCCCTCTTGTCCCTCAGCCTGCTCTCCTCAAGCATGTCCAGGAAATCTGTGTCCCCCCCACGTTCAGCTGGTAGGTCTCATCAACCCTCACCCCCCTGTCGATAGCCATCTTCACGAGGGTCTTGTGAATGACGGTGGCGCCGACCTGACTCATCACATCGTCTCCAGCGACGGGTAGACCGCTTTCACTGAACCTCTGCGCCCACTCGGGATTTGAGGCGATAAAGACGGGTATTGCGTTGATGAAGGCCGCTCCAGCCTTGATGGCTGCTTCCGCGTAGGCGTGGGTTGCGCTGGTACTCCCGACAGGGAGATTGTTGACCAAGACGCGGTTGAGGCTCGCGATGATACTACAGGACATCGAAGTGGGCATAGATGGCTTGGCCCCACGCGTCCACAGCAACGAGAGTGTATACCCCCGGCACGAGATACTGGAAGTAAGGCGACCGGAATGTCGCGCCGTCGAGGCTCAGGAAGCTTTGGGTGTTCCAGTAACCGAAGAGACGAGTGCTGGGTCCGCACTGATGTAAGGTCGGAGAAAGGCTAACGCACTGCTCTGAGGTGACGTTTAACAAGACTGCTGCGCGCGGGCCGTTGGGTGTCGCCAGTACGCTGCTCATCGGCTTGAAGACGACCCTATCCGGATAGGGGAAGGTGGGGCAAGTTGTACTCACTAAAGGCGCCAACTGAAGAGGGCTTCCTGCCCGCGAGATGTTCGTGGAGGAGTAGTCTCCCTCGAACAAAGCGAAGCCCGCGAGCGATTCCGCAATGTTGATGCCGCAGAAAAAGTCATAGCGGTTCCAGGCCGAGATGTTTGCGTCGATCTGGCCGAGTGCGGTCGAGACGTTCTGGTCCAGTGTGTTATCGACCTCCATCCATGCTCTAATGGCGCCGTATTGCCTGATTGACGTCGCACTAAGGGTAAGAATCAGTCGCAAGCCTAGAGGCGAGACGGGAGAGGAGAACGAGACTGGGCCAGAACCGCTGAAATCCAAAGGAGCCGAGGAGTAGAACTGGGAACTGGAGACGCCCAGAACAATGACCACAAGGAGTATCACAATCGCGAAGCTGGTTGTTTTGTTGCGACTGGAGACTCTAGAGGCCGCTGACTCGTTCTCCTGGTCCGCTGAGCCCATCTCTTCGACCGAACTTTCTCCGCCGTGGAACCCCATTTAACTCTGCAAAATGAACCAATGAACCCCATCTCCGTTGCTCGCGATTCGATTTTGGGTTCGGCTTTTTCCTGCGTGCCACGGACTGGAGGCACGAAGATGAGCAACCCGTCAACCCACAACGAGCTTTTTAGCGGACCGTCAAGGACATGACTGGATGCGCACCGCGGCCAAGG
>VBPP01000209.1 GCA_005877365.1 Nitrososphaerota archaeon | reverse complement strand
CTCCCCGGCATCGATGCAGACGTCGTCGATGAGGCGGGGGACCCCGTCCCCCAAGGGAAGAAGGGATTCCTGGTGATCAAGAAGCCCTTCCCCGGAATGCCATCTCCCCCGACGGGAATGTGGGGAGACCCGGAGCGATACGCGCAAGTCTACTTCGAGAAGTTTCCGGGTAAGGGGTACTTCTACGCGGGAGACTACGCCGTCAAGGATGTGGATGGATACATCTGGGTCGCCGGGAGGGCTGACGAAGTGCTAAAGGTCGCGGGTCACAGGATTGGGACTTACGAACTCGAGTCGGCACTCGTCTCCCACCCCGCCGTCGCGGAGGCGGCCGTCGTCGCCCGTCCCGACCCCGTGAAGGGAGAGTCTCCGATAGCCTTCGCGGTGCTGAAGGAGGGGCGTCATCCCACCCCCGAACTCGCCGCGGAGTTGAGGAGATGGGTCAGGGAGAGGTTCGGCGCCATCGCGGAGCCCTCGGACGTCTTCTTCGTCACGAGACTCCCCAAGACAAGGAGCGGGAAGATAATGAGGCGGTTGATCAAGGCCGTCGCCTCAGGGAGTCAGCTCGGCGACATCACGACCCTCGAGGACGAAGGGGCGGTCGACGAGGTGAAGGTCGCCTACCAGGAATTCGTCAAGGCTATGGGTAGAGGTTGAACTCGGGGTGGGCCTGGGGAGATTCGAACTCCCGACCGTCCGGTCTCCCGCGAGGGGGTTATGAGCCGGACGCTCTAACCGAATTGCTCGCAATCCACGCTCTGAGCTACAGGCCCTCTCCCTCAGGGAAGCGTGCTGGTTTTAAGCAGTTTTATAGAAAACTAATTAGGGTGTGAAACCAATCCTCAACCTAACAGTGAGCGGTAAAGACATCGAGGAGGGCTTCGAGGATATCCTCGCAGAACTCGACCGGGAAGAAGCTCGTGTCAAGATACGTATGGAGATGCGCCGCTTCGGGAAGCCAACCACCGTGGTGGAGGGTCTGAAGATGTCTGAAAGAGACCTTCACGAGCTGGCCAGGAAGATGAAGAAGGGGCTGGCCGCCGGCGGGACCGTCAAGGACGGAATAATTCTTCTTCAGGGAGACCACAGAGAGAACGCCGCTAAAATCCTCGTCGAGAGCGGCTTCCCCCAGGGCTCGATCGAGATCCTTTGACTAATGGGCCTTCAAGCTAATAGTCAGAACAGCAAGGACGAAGAGAGATATCAAGGCATACTTCGGGTTTCTCTCAACCGTGAAGTAGACTACCGAAGCGAGGACCCTGACGTAGGGTGTGACCATGAGGAGGACGATTCCGAGCGCGATGAGACTCAGGGGGGTCGCCCCCTCCCCGAGGGAGAGCAGCGTCCCCCATGCGTAGGCGAAGAAGTCGTTCCCTCTCGTCTGCCATCTGCTGGTGAAATCGACCTGCAGGGACTCGGTTGTGGCGTAGTAGTAGCCCAGCCCCACGCCCTCGACCGCGAGGCTAACCAGGACACCGATCGTCAGGATGTAGCTGATGATCGTCTCCAGGTCGCGTCCCCGGACCCTCATGCTGTTACCCCCTTGTAGAGCATCTCGACCATGACGAGGAGAACGACTACAAGAAAGAGGCGGTGGAGTGTCGAACTCCTGATCCTGTTCAAGCTCCTCCCTCCCAGGAAGGCCCCGAGTGTCGTCCCGATCATCATGGGGGCTGCCAAGTCCAGATAGAGCAAACCCGAGAAGATGTAGACGCTTGCCCCCGCCAACGCGGTCATCCCTATGATGAAGCTGCTCGTGGTGGTCGAGACCTTAGATGGCATCTTGAGTATCAATTCATGAACCGAGACCTTGAACGCTCCTGCACCTATCCCCAGCATCCCGGCGGCAATCCCCGCCACGAACATGCCGGCCCCCCCAAGAGCGGGTCTCGTGAGCTTGTAGTTGACGTCCTTACCCAGACTCTTATCGTGGTAGCTCCCCTCCAGTTGCAGCCACCTCGCCAGCCCGTCCTGATTCACGGCCTGCGGAACCTCCCCTCTGCCACGCCTCCCGATTCCGACGAAGGAAGTCAGGAGGAAGGCGGCGAAGAAGAAGTATAGGAACTTCGCGGGAACGATGCTCGTGACGCTCGCCCCAACGATCGCCCCCACGATCGTGAACATCTCTAGGAACATCGCGGCCTTGACGTTGACTATTTTCTCCCTTACGTAGGAGGATGCCGAGCCGCTCGAGGTCGCGATGATCGTCACCATCCCCGCCGCGATCGCGTACTTCACGGGAACCCCCAGGGCGACCAGGGCCGGCGTCGTGACGAGGGAGCCACCCAGGCCCACGAGCGAACCGAGGAGCCCCGCCAAGATGGAGAGCAGGAGGACGGTTATCACATCCACCATGATGGAGAGAGCACTAACCCGGCCTACCTGGTCGTGGTGTTAAGCCTTGTCCGGTGCACCTGCCCGTCACCTCCGTGGTGCTGCTAGTCCTGGAATCGAGACTTGAGATTTCCGTTCCAGATCCGGGCGGCTAGATAGCCCGCCGCGGCTCCGCTCACGACGCCGAAGATCAGGATTGTCAGCGCGATGCTCAGGTCGCTGGGGACGAGTTTCTCGACCACCGCGGTCGAATAGTAAGCTACCACACCCGTTGTGGCGGAACTCAGCGATAGGGTCGCGACGAGTCGCCCAGCCTTGGCCTCGGAGTTCCTGACCCTCAGCAGCGAAGCGTAGGCGTCTACCTGGACCCCGAAGAAAAGCGCGAGGAGGAGGCTGAATGGCGCGAGTGAGAGCTTGACCGGCGTCTGGAGCAGCCCGTTTACCATCTCGACATAAGTCGCACCTCCCCTCCCCAGTATCAGGAAGCTCAGCCCGACGAGGAGCGCCTCGAAGATAACAAGGAAGTCGGCCGTCGGACTAGGAAGGAAACCCTTCACGAGGAAGATCATCACGCCGAAGAGGCTGGCAGTCGCGACTCTCCTCGACCTAGAAGCCAGCGAGAATCACTCCAGAGGACATCCTGCTTCCGCGTCAGCGTGGACGATGGGCGTTTAATTAACGTCAGCTAAACCTCGGAGCATTAATAAGTCAAGGCAGTCTCAAGGTGGTTCTTCCGTGCAGACCCAGAAGGAGAGAGTTAGCTCGGGGAGGATACTTGAGGTGGCGAGCAGGCTCTTTCGCCAAAAGGGATACTCGAACATCTCGATACGTGACGTCTGCAGGCAGGCGGGGACGACCCCGCCGATGATCTACTACTACTTTGGAAGCAAGAAGGGTCTCTTCAACGCGGTCGTGAGCCACAAGCTCACCGTGAAGGAGTTCGTCAACAAGCTCAGGGAAAGAGCGAGCGCCGGCAGCCCGAGGCAGGGGATAGTCAATTTCATAGAGACCTACCTGACCTCTTTCCCGGAGGGCGCCTTCGACCCTGGGCTCTACATGAGGGACACGGGGCAGCTGGACCGGGAGAGCGCGGAGCGGATAAACAAGGAACTGGACGAGATACACTCTGTCGCGACCTCCCTCGTGGAGGCAGGCGTGAAGAAGGGAAATTTCAGGACCGTCGATGCCTCCGAGGCGGCGGACTGCCTGATCGGGATGCTCAACCATGTTGTCTTTCAGAAGATCCACTTTTCAAGGTCGTCGGACCTTGAGGTGGCTCAGAGCTTCATCTCTGACTTCTTCTTCAAGGCTCTGCGGTAAGGGGGCGGCGGCAGGAATCACTGTCTTGACGGAATCACTCGCGGTTAACTTATAAGAGGTCAGCGGAGCGCCCACAAAAGGTCGGCACACCACTTGACGAAGGAAATCACGAACTTCGAGGATTTCATCAGGCGGATCCTGAAGATAGTTTTCTGGGTCCTCCTCTTTCTACCTCTGGTAGGCGTTCCCGTCTACTACCTCCTGGACACGGTCTTTCATTTCGGGGTCGACGTCTTCGGCTTAATCACGGTGCACCCTGACCAGCTGATCAGCCTCCAGCTCCAGCTCATCAGCACGGAGCCCTTCCACAGCCTCTTCATCTGGACCACCTTCCCGGGTTTCACCTTCGCGGCCCTCTTCGTGACCTTCTTCGCGATGCTCTGGGAGAGGAAGCTCCTCGCCAAGATGCAACTCAGGGTCGGACCGCAATACGCGGGGAAGTACGAGGGTATCCTGCAGATGGTCGCCGACCTTGTCAAGTTGCTCTTCAAGGAACTCGTGACGCCCAAGGTCGTCGACAAGCCGATCTTCTGGTCAGTCCCCTTCGCCTCGATGGCAATCGCTGGCGCCCTCCTCTCGCTTGTCCCGCTCGGCCCAAACTCATACCTCGCGGACCCTCCGATCGGCGTGATCATGATCTTCGCGATTATCGGCTTCTTCCCGATTGTCACGCTTCTCGCGGGGTGGGCGAGCAACAGCAAGTATCCGTTCCTGGGCGGTCTCAGAGCACTGCACCAGATGATCTCCTACGAGATTCCGTTGATCCTCTCCCTGCTCGGGGTGGTGATTCTATCCGGCACGCTTGACATAATGAAGGTCGTGGTTTCCCAAGAAGGCATATGGTACATTCTCTTGCAACCGATAGGTGCGATAGTCTTCTTCATCGCTTCCCTCGCAGAGCTTGAGAGGATTCCCTTCGACCTGCCGGAGGCCGACACCGAGCTCGTGGCGGGGTGGGTAACCGAGTACACCGGGATGGGATTCGGCGCGGTATTTCTGGGAATCTACATCAAACTCTACGCCCTATCAGGGCTCTTTACGGCCTTCTTCCTGGGCGGATGGCTCGGGCCTTCCTTCCTCCCACCCGAGCTCTGGTTCCTCCTCAAGACCTTCTTCGTGATGACGGCGATGCTGATTCCGAGGGGGACTATGCCGAGGATAAGGATAGACCTGATGATCCGGGTAGGATGGACGCGCTTGCTGGTACTGTCGTTCGCCAATATCTTTCTCACGATGCTGCTCGTCTCCCTCGGCATCTTCCGCATCGGGGGGCTCTAAATGGGAGAAGCGTCTTTCGTGAAGGGTGTCCTGGTGGCGACCTGGGCGGGTGTACGGCACTTCTTCCGTCCCAGGATGACACTCCGCTACCCAGAGCAGAAGCTCGACCTTGAGGGCCCGGGGTACCGATACGACCCGAAGACCGGGACGGGTCTCCCCGGCTTAAAGGGGAGGCATATCCTATACTTCGACAAGTGCACCGGCTGTCAGCTCTGTG
>VBPP01000208.1 GCA_005877365.1 Nitrososphaerota archaeon | reverse complement strand
CTAGGGTACAATCACAGGATGCCGGAGTTGCTCGCTGCGATCGCATCCGTCCAGATGGAGAAGCTAGAGAGGTTCATGCGCGCGAGGAAAAAGAATGCCCAGTACCTGACGGAGCGCGTCGCAGGTCTGAAGGGTGTCAGGTTCACGCAGAATTCGCCCGAGAAGACTCACTGCTTCTACCTCTTTACACTCCACCTCGAGAAGGGGAGGGAGCAGGTGCTCACAAGCCTAAACGAGAGGGGAATCGGAGCCGCGGTATACTTCAAGACACCCGTTCACAGAACACCCCTCTACGAGGAGCTCGGATACTCCAAGACCGACTTGCCCAGGACAGACGACGCCTCCCAGCAGGTCATCTCCTTGCCTGTTCACCCTGCCGTTACCGAGCCGGACCTCGAAAGAGTGGCCAAGGAGTTCGCGAGGGAGGTTTCGCGCCTCTCCTAAACATGACCGGTGAAACGTTTGCCCAAGGCGGTCGTGGTCGTTCCGACCTACAAAGAGCGTGAAAATGTAAGACCACTCATCGAACGCATCTCGGCTGTGAGGCGTTCAGTGAGGGAGGTGGAGATCGAGGTCCTCTTCGTCGACGATTCGAGCCCAGACGGGACTGGCGAAGAGGTGAAGCAAGCGATGGGTCAGTATGAATTCGTTCATCTCCTGACACGACCAAAGAAAGAAGGTATCGGTCGCGCTTTTCTGGACGGGTTCAGGTTCGCTCTAGATAGATTCAGCCCCACTGTGGTGGTCCAGATGGACGGAGACCTGCAGCATCCGCCGGAAGTCATTCCTGAACTCGTCCATTCAGTTCTTGAAGGAGCGGATGTGGCGATAGCATCGAGGAAGGTCGAGGGAGGGAAGACGGTGGGGTGGAGCAGAAGGAGGAACCTACTCAGCTGGGGTGCAAACTGGCTCGCTCGGATTGTCCTCGGGTTAGACCAAAAGGACGTCAGCAGTGGATTCAAGGCGTACAGCAGGGAGATGGTCGAAGAGCTGACCTCGAGAAGGCTCACCTCCTCGAGCTTCTCCTACCAGGAGGAGACGCTGCTGGTGGCAAAGCGGGCGGGGAAGAGGGTCGTGGAGATCCCTTTCACATTCACTGCCCGAAAGGCGGGTAAGACCAAGTTCAAGACGGCTGACATCCTCCGATTTCTGAGGGCAATCCTCGCCATGAGGTACAAGGCCGCGGAGTGAAGCTCCACAACGCCCTTATACGAGAGAAATTCGCGGCGAAACCAATGACTCAAGAAGAGAAGCCTGTAAAGGTGTTCACCGGCGCGGTCTACGAATGCGTGAGGTGCGGAACCAAGACGACTCAGGAGGAGCTCTCCAGACTGCCAGAAGTGAAGTGTATCTGCGGCTACAGAGTCTTCAAGAAGATAAGACCTCAGGTAGTCAAACAGATTAAGGCAATCTAAGCAACTGAAGATTGAGGTGTTCGGCTCGGAGGGTAGAGGGTGGACGCTTCTTCGTCCCGCCTTCAAACCCCTTGTAATTTATCTTCTCGCAGCCCTCTTCTGGAGCCTCTTCGGTCTCCTCGCACCGACAACTCCCCTTCACTACAAGGAGTACTCTCTTCCTGTCCTCGCCATCGAAATCGGCGGCCATCTCTCTTTCGGTGTCTTGGCGGGCGTATTCACCTTCGACCCGGTCCTGGTACTGGTCTGCACGGGAGAGTCGCTGCTCATCGACGCCGACCATCTTCCGTCCGCCCTGAACTTCCCCGTTCTCCCTCGCCTCGCCCACTCGGTCTTCTTTGCACTATTCACTGGAGTGCTAATCTGCTACGCCCTCAGAAGGGAGAAGCGCCCGGACTTCCGGTTACTCCTCGTGACTATAGGGGGGGTCTTCTCCCATCTGAGCTACGACGTTCTTGCGGGTAACGGTCAGTTCCCCATACTATCACCTTTCTACCTTGCAAGCTTCAGCTTCCCCTATTTCTCATGGATCCTGTTTGAGGTGGGGGCCTGTCTGGCGAACCTCGGGGTTGCGATGAGACTTCGACAATAGCCGTTGTTCAGCACACATAGTTGACTCTAACCGAACTGTTCAACCTGGTGGGAGCTCCCGCTCTTTCTATTCCTGCGGGGCGACGCGCGAAGCCCTTCCTGTGGGGCTACAGCTCGTGAGCGATGTGATGGAGGACCGAATGCTCCTCTCCGCGGCTCTCTCCTTCGAGAGAATCGTCCCGAGGCGGGGCCACCGTGATCCCAAACCCGCCCGCAAGAAAGTTAACAGGCTCGTACCACATCGAAGGACTGTGCCGTGAGGTTGCCCTAATAGGCCGTCGCTGTTTGCATCTATAATTCGTGGTGCATTTTCAATTCGCAGGAGGATAGACGCTTGATAGCTCGCGAGGCGAAGATCTCCCTGCTACGATATTTCTCGCACCTCTCTCCTCGTAACCAATCAGAGGCGAAGGAACATAATTGTGGATGACGCTTGTTAGGATCTACTGTTCTAGAACATTCTTACCAACACTCTAAGTATTTCCATACGAACGTTGTCCTCAGGGTAATGGAATTGCGCATACAAGACACCGCAGTTTGCCATAAATGGTTCATAACTAGAGAGGGAGGTTCATCCAGAGCTACTGCTGTGATCGAGGCCGGGATAAGACACATAGGAGTAGCGCCGCGACTCATCGGATTCGCTGGAGTAGGACTGTTTGCAGTTCTGCTTTTCTACTGGGCCTTCGCCGCCAGTAACAGCCATCAAGATACTAATTCCCAGTCTGTATTAGTTTCAACCACTTTTGCTACCACGGCCGCAAGATTGGTGGAAGACTACGGACCAATCCTCACTTCGGACCAAGCAAGGCAATTAATAGGGTCGAGTTTTGCTCTTCCAGCGTTCCTGCCGGATAATCTAGCATTGCAAGAAATAAGGGGACAGGCGACCAGCTCCACAAGCGAAGTTGCGCTAATTTATTCGAGCCCCAATCTCTCCCAACTCTATTATGACCGAGGGAGCATGATTGTTCTAATCCTCAGAGACGGTTCAAGCTACTATCCACAGCCCTCCGTGGGTGGGCCTGTCGTCTTCAAGAATGCCGCCGTATCTGGTCACCCGGCATGGGGTTACGACCCTCAGAGTTACGCACCTGGCATCGGTGCGATAACATGGTGGAGCAATGGCGTGCATTATCTCGTAATGGCAGATCTGCCCTTTTCATCTTTGGTTCAGATCGCGCGATCGATGAATACATTATAGGTGTCGAACTCTTGAACAAAATAACTAAGATTGTTGTTCCGCTTCTGGTTCTCGCACTCACTCTGGTACCAACAACCGCTTCAGCGTGGTGGTATGGCGCCCAAATGGTTCCCAATGGTCCACATGACGCTGCCGAGATGCCTGCAGGTAGTTTACAAAACTGGGATACAGTGAATTCAGGACAGTCAATCGGGTTCTGGGTGGGTGATACAAACACAGTTGGCTTCGCTCAAAACGGGTTCACCATCAACAAGACCCCAAACACTCTTTGTCAAGCTAATGGGTGGCCGAATGTCAAGCCCACTGGCACCCAACGGACTTGCCAGCCGCCCAATAGTTGGGCGATGTTCTGGACATTCTGCATCGACTGCAATCCAGCCGACAACGCGTACTATGGAAATGTTGTGATCCCACCATCAGGCTGGCAGCCAACAGACATGTTCTACTTCAGCGTAGCAACATACACGAAAGGAGAATATTCGTTCACTTTCGTTGATTCCACCCGTTCGCAGTCTGTGACGCAGGCAGCTTGCGGCACAACGTTGCAGGGGCGATTCAGCGGCAAAGTTGGGGGAATAACCGAGTCGGGGTCACCAACGAATGTCTATGGCAGCGCCTATGTTGGCCTGGCTGCCCTATGGGCGGAAGATGCCTCAACCGGACAACGCAATTCTGGAAATACTTACGCAAAAGTGGATCCGGGCGTACCTCAAGAGGCTCACATCACCGTAGTTGCGTCCAACGTTTTCGATTTCGGTTTCCAGAGTTCAGGCCTACATCACACCGATCAGGACTTGTTGTGGAGTGGTGGCTTCATTGCAGGCAATGAGAATTTTCCACCAGATCTTTGCTAAATCCATTCGCGAAAGGCGGCTCGCAACGCTTCGCAGATCACCCTCGAATGTTTCCTCTGAAGCTCTCGCCCGTGTAATTCTCAACCCCGTCGAGACTTGAGGGCACTCCCACGCTGCGATGCTGGTAATAGTCGATTGTATTCTTGATAATATATATGCCGACACTGTTGTTCGTCGTCGTTCCTATTGGATATAACCGGGTGCATCGTGCTGGAGAACATTGCAAATGGGCGGATAACCCACTTCGTGTCAGGGTCTACAGGGGATTGTTGGCCACATTAGACTGATAAGCAACTATCCATCGATGATATCTCATGAAGGAAATCAAGAACAGTCTTTTCGTTCTGGCCCTTGTCATCGCCGTAATGGTAAGTGGTGTCTCCGGATACATCGGCGGGTCAATCCGACCTGCCTTTACCGTCACAGCGACAAGAAACACAACCTCCACCTATACACTCTGCACTAGCACAGAACCCTTGCCCAGTGGTTGCTACCGTTTCTTTAACAGCACGTTTACGATTGGCGTGGCATACGATGGTCCTTGGGGGGTAACCTACCAGAGTTACCTTGGGTCGAATGAGTCCAGTCCACCTGCCCAGTCCGGCAGTTTTTACGGCCACGGCCCTGCCTCTGAAACCATAAGGGTCAGTGGGCCAGTTTCATCGATAGCCACTCTCTGCATCCACGCCGAGAAACTGGACGCTTCTTCCTCGACACTCATTCTCAGGATAAATCCCCCTTCAAACGTGGCAAATCAGACGGCCCTTCCCTACGGCGTGGTCAAGGTATGTGTTGGTCAGAACAAATAGGCTAACGCCACCCAGCGATGGTTTCTCTTCGGTTTAGACGTTCAGTCGGCCGACTCTGGAAGGATGGGTTTTACGTACTCGTGATGGTCTTTCCTAATTCCGTATGATTGG
>VBPP01000356.1 GCA_005877365.1 Nitrososphaerota archaeon | reverse complement strand
AGGTCTTTTTACCCTATCGTAAATGCTACGCCTAAAATAGTATACATACGTTGTACACTCCCAATAACTTATATGTCATAGACAACACTAACAACCTTGTCATTTGTAACGTAACGGGCGCACACTTTACCAATTCCAACTACGCTCCGCTGTACAACCCGTTCATTGGCGAGACCCCATCATTCGGTGGCACTCCTGCAAGACTCCCGCAATTCGTTTCTTTCACGATGCAGGGGCAAGTATATTACTACGGTGCTTCGAACTCAATTTGGATACCGTACTCGAACCTCTGGTTTAACGAATTCATCTTAACTGGGAGCGAAGGCACTCAATGTATTAGCGTCGGATCTGTCGATTCAACTGGTTCGTTCACCCAAACGTGGTCGAGCAGCCAGGGTACTTAGAGGTAATCCAATGCAAAGAGAGTCTTCGCTTCCAAGCAATTCGCATAAGAAGACCCTTCTCGTAATTGTAATCCCCATTCTTGCAATCGCCGTGCTTTCTACTGTTTGGGTCTTGACGGTAGTCAATCCCCCCACTGATAATAATCTGCCAATTTATCAATTCGTGCTACGGCCTAACTCAACAGGTCTCTTCACTGTTTACTACACTTCCCTAGGCGAGCCGGGCGGAGATACGCCGGTGCAGGCCCTCAACAAGAGTATCATACCAGGCCATGATCCGTCGAACTTTACGGATGTTCTTACTCCCTTGTTCGGAGGGAACCTTGTCGAGGAGATGTCCAGCAACGGCCAGAATACGGCGGTTCCTTCGCAGAGCGTCGGTTTGACCTTGAGCTTCTCAAACTTAACCAAGTCTGCTAATGGCGATATTACGGTGACGTATCTCATGAAAGCAAGTCCATCAGCGAGAGAAGGCACCTATTACTTCCCCATCTGGGGAATGCCGTACCAGTACTTGACTATAGGTGACAAACCGTATGCGGGTCAGCTTCCTCCCAGCGGAACTTCGCATTAACGAAAGGGGCGTGAGAGGGATCTAACATGTTCCCAAGGGAATCGAAGCCTTGACAAGCAGCAATATGTAATCCATCTTTGGTAGACGAAATGGGCTTCACCTCGAAGCAGAGAACCTCTGGCAGGGACCTGATCAAGACGGGGTTGAAACCATGGGCTAGCTCGTTGGACATGA
>VBPP01000204.1 GCA_005877365.1 Nitrososphaerota archaeon | reverse complement strand
CTCCACCGAGAGGGAGAGGGAGGACTTCCAGATCCTCCTGAAGGTCGAGGAGGCGATGCTGAGGGAGAAGAACCTCTACCCGAACGTCGACCTCTACTCCGGTCTGGCCCTGAACCACGTGGGAATTCCCACCTACCTCTTCACCCCCGTCTTCGCTGTCGGGAGGGCGCCCGGCTGGCTGGCTCATGTCCTCGAGCAGTACGGCGATAACAGAATCATCCGACCGAGGGCGGAATATCTGGGGTCACAGGGTTCTAAGTACGTCCCCATCGAGAACAGAGCGACAAGTAGATGAGAGTCGAGGCGCTGATTCACAGGAGCCCCGTGACGATAAGCTCGAGCGCCACGATAAAGCAGGCCGCAGAGGTCTTCGTCCGCGAAGGGATCGGTCTGCTCGTCATCGCCTCCTCCCTGAACCCTGTGAGGGCGGAGGCGGTCTTATCCGAGAGAGACGTCGTGAGGGCCGTCGCGGCGGGGATGGCCGCTGGCACCTCCCTCGGCGCCATCTCGAGCAAGAAGCTCGTGAGGATAAAGAGGTCCGAACCTCTCTCGAGGGCGGTCTGGCTCATGATGCAAAACCACATCAGGCATCTTGTGGTCGAGAATGACGACGGCACGCTCTTCGGGGTCCTCTCGATCCGCGACTTCTTCTTCGAGAGCAGGCTTCTCGAGTCGTTCATGAAGGAGGAATCACTCGAGATTCACGGCGGCGACTAGTAAGTGAGTGGTAGCCCTTCGAGATCCTCTTCCCTATCTTCTGCCTTCCCTCGTATATCCCTATCCAGTTTCCGTCAGCAGGGATGAGATTTTCCCTCGACATCAATCACCTCCTCGCCCGTTCAAACCTTAAATAACTTGAAGCGGTTCGCAAGTTTTGTTTGCCCCTCTTCGGTGACATCGGCTCAGTCTTCATGATGGCGGTCATCGGGGTGGTCTTCACGCTCCCAGTGATAATCATCCCGAAGATACTCGCCCCTCACAAGCCGAACCCAATCAAGAACTTGCCGTTCGAGAGCGGGCAGGTCCCGCTGGGAGGGGGGAAGATGCACTTCATGATGCAGTACTACGCCTACCTCCTGATGTTCCTGGTCTTCGACGTGATGGCGATGTTCCTCTACGCGTGGGCCGCCGCCTACAGACCTCTCGCGCTCGGCGTCTCTTCGAGCTGGATAATCACGCTCTTCATCGGGATGCTCTCGGTCCCGCTCGGCTTCGCACTCTACATGGCGGGGAGGAGAGAGCTATGGTAACGGTCCAGAAGACGGGCACGTACAACGCCCTCGTCGGTCGGCTCAACGAAATCATACAAGACAACATAGGTGCCCCCCTTCGGTACCTTGTTAACTGGGGGAGGCTCTACTCCCTATGGCCAGTCCACCTTGAGACGGCGTGCTGTTCGGTGGAGGTCGGTGCTGCGGCCGGGTCCCGCTTCGATATGGAAAGGTTCGGGGCCCTGGAGGCCTTCGGCTCGCTCAGGCAGTGCGACCTCCTCATCGTGATGGGGACGGTGACGAGGAAGCTCGCCCCGAGGCTGAAGCTAATCTACGACCAGATGGCCGAACCGAAGTGGACAATCGCAATGGGTGCGTGCGCGATCACAGGTGGTCTCTACTTCGACTCTTACAACGTCCTCAGAGGAATCGATGACATAATACCCGTCGACGTCTACGTTCCCGGCTGCCCTCCCCGCGCCGAGGCACTCCTGCAGGGGCTCGTCCTCCTCCAGGAGAAGATAAGACACTCGCCGAGCCTCAAGGGAGCGTAACCCGGGATGCAGTCTCAGGCCCAGACGCCTCCTCCCCAGCCAGCGAAGACCCAACCCCTGGCAGACGCGATTGTTCAGAAGTTTCCCGGGACCACAGTCGAGTACGTGCGCGAGAAGCGGTTGAAGGTGACGACGACTCCGGAGAAGATCAAGGAGGTCGCATTCTTCGTCCGGGATGAGCTCGGGTTCGACCACATCAGCTGTGTCTCAGGGACCGACTGGATTGCGAAGAACGAAATTGAGGTAATCTACTTCGTAGGGGCGGTGTCAAAGCCCGGCCAGGAGGCGATAATTGTCGCCCTCGCCGAGAGGTCAAAGAGAGACGAACCTTCGGTTCCAACTCTCATCGAAGTCTGGCCTGGCGCCGAGTATCACGAGCGGGAGACGCACGAGATGCTGGGGGTGGTCTTCTCCGGCCACCCGAACCTCAAGAACCTCCTCCTCCCCGAGGATTGGAACGACATCCCTCCCCTCCGGAAGGACTACATCTCGCCCGGGAGATGAGAGGATGACGGTAGAATCAGAATACAATCCCGACGCCGACAGGATAATGAGCGTCGCCCTCGGGCCGCAGCACCCCGGCGCGGGGCACTTCCGCATCCAGCTATGGCTTGACGGCGACTACGTCGTGAAGGCCGAGCCCGACCCCGGTTACGTCCACAGGGGGGAGGAGAAGATGAGCGAGTACAGGAACTACATCCAGAACGTACCCCACCTCGAGAGGCCCGTCATCCTCGACAGTTGCGGGATCCTCTTCCCCTACGCTCTGGCGGTGGACGAGCTGATGAACAACAAAATCCCGCGCAGAGGGCAGTACCTCCAAGTGATCATGGCCGAGATAAACAGGATAGTCTCTCACATGTACTTCATCGCGATCTACGGCATCTTCGTCGGCCACACGACGATGATCACCTGGGCAATGGGAGACAGGGACTTCTGGATCGACACCTGCGACTGGTTCGAAAAGAGGATGGACGAATACGAGAAGATCTTCTTCAAGAATCCTATCTTCCTCGAGAGGTCGGAGGGGATCGGGGTACTAACGAAGGAGGACGCCATCCGCCTCGGCGCGACCGGGACCGTCTTGCGCGCCTCCGGCGTGAAGCATGACATCAGGAGGGACGAGCCGTACAGCGCCTACCCAGCCTTCGATTTCGAGGTTCCCTCCCTGACGGCGGGCGACTGCTGGGCGAGGGCCTACGTGGCGCTACTGGAGATGAGGGAGTCGGTGAAGATAATCAGGCAGGCCTTCAAGACGATTCCGCCGGGGCCGGTGAGACTCAAGCTGGGTCCTCAGCCGAGGGTCCCAGCGGGGGAGGTATACGCGAGGACGGAGGCGGCGAGAGGTGAGATGAGTTACCACCTGATCAGCGACGGCACTCCCAGACCTTACAGGCTGAAAATCGGCGTCCCCAGTTTCAAGAATATGATTATGATTCGGGAGCTGCTCAAGGGAGTTCATGTTGGGGACATCCCGCCGGTCTACTGGTCGCAGAATTTTTGGCCTGTGGAAGGGGACCGCTAGAGCTCATTTTAGTCTATTCAACCCAATTAGAGCGTATTTCGGTCGATTCTCGGTGAACAATGCAATAAGGTTCCCCATCAACTCGTAATCTTCGACTCGACTGCTCTTTTCGCCTGCAAGACGAATCTATCCCTCTCTGCCTTGATCTGACCAATCAGGAGCGCCCACTGAGCTTCAATTTCCGCTCGTTCTGGCTCGGACGCACGATAGGAGAGCTTCAGCGCGATCTCGCGTTTGGCGATTCTTTCACCATGTCTCAGGGGCAACCGTTCGAGCAACAATCGAACATCAGCATAACGCCACACCAATAGTCTCAGGATTATCGCCACATCATTTCCCCCTAGTCTGGCCGGATCCTGCGTTTGTTGCCGGAGGCTAGAGAAGAGCCTGTGGGCGGTCAGCTGCTCTTTGATACATTCCAAGATTTCTTGATTCGTGTTGGTAAGTTGTAACTCAAAACCGATTCCTCCCCGTTTTCTGTGCAACTGGATGCTGCCTTCAGCGTCAAAGAAGCCTGCGAGAAAGCTCCAGAACCCATCCTCGGAGGCGCAGCACTCTCGGAGAGCTTCGAGTGGATCCCTTTCTAGGAACTGGAAAGTTCTATCAAGGTCAACCTCCAAGTTCCATTCAAACTCTCGTAGTCTTGATTTCTTGGGATATCTATGGACGAATCCGAACGGTCCAAAGACCTCCTCGAACAATTCTGCCATCGCAGGATGCGTTGTACCAGTACGAACCCTAATCGCCCTCCCATGTCTGAGCACTTGACAGTCACCGATCACGAATCCGGCAAGATAAGCGGAATTGAGGAGGTCTCCGCTGAACGGGGTCTTCCGATGCTTCGTGTTGGTCTCAATCAATGCTTCAATCTTGTCTCTCAACTGAACTCCTCTCTTTCGAAGGTGCAGGAAGACCGTGACAGGGCTCACTTCGCCACCTGAAACCTGTTTCAGGGACTCACCCTGCGCGTACCTCCTTACCCATCCTTCGGCCATCTCGTCCGTCACCTTCCGGATATGTTCTGCCCTGTCCCTTCTCTGAATACCATACTTCTTCAGGTACCAGAGTACCATCGTCTCGCCCGACTTCGGATTCGGATACTTCAGCCCATAGATTCGGGAAATCTTCATCGCGGAGAGTCTCTGCGTGAGGTAAAGCTGTTCAAGCTCCTCCTTCTTCGGCGGCCATGCTCTCCGGACCTCTTCGTTCCCCTCATCCGTTCGGCTCTCTTCCATCTGACTCTTCATCATCACAGACCTTTTAGTCACCCCCTGTGGACTGGGATCCAGAATCGCTTCGAGCCTCATCAAAGGCAGGCTCTCCGAGATTGTCTGGAGCGGACGAATTCGCGGACGCAACTATTCCCTTCTTCGATACTTCCGGTCCGATTCCTTCAGCGGATTCCATAGCACAAACGGAGCGAAGATAACTGCGGCTAACGAAACGGAGACAACACACTACGAATATTCTAAGCAGGGTGAAAGAACTTCACTTCGATAACGAAGAGGTCTCGAGTAACACGAAGCCTCGCATAGAACCCAGTACGCTAACCAAAGCCACTTTCATTGAACAGAAATTTGATGTGCATGAGAGCATGCCTCACCATGCTTTATAGAGCTAACGATGTCCAGTCTGAAATTGACGAATGTTCGCCTGAGAATAGACATTCACGCGTCTCAAGATGTCCACTTTTTGATTGACGCTCTTTCTTGGCAGAAAAATTGGGAAACGTGGAGTCTAGGATTCTCTGGAGCTGATTCAGAGCGACTCAGATGTTGCTCTTCTGATCTCGGACGACCCGACTGCATGCTCGCCCCGGTCATGGAGTCGGAATCTATTTCTCGCCTCCACCCATTATCCACAAGCCTCGGAGGTGCTCGTCAAGGCTTCGGCTAGAATCCAGAAGTAGCGCAGAACCGCTTGTCACTGATGCCAGTAACATGAACACAGGTCAAAGCGCGGCAGACAGACGCAACCGCCACGGTAGGAAGGCCTACTCAGTCAGCGTCCAGTCGAATGTGCAGTCCGGCACAAGCTGCTCTTTCTGCTGGCTCGTGCTGGCCCTTAATCCCACCCTGGAAGGCATGAACGAGAGAGACTCGGCGACTTTCAAGGCGCATCTCGAGAAGACGCACGGGCTAAGGAACGAGATTCAACCATAAGAGACAACCCCCCGACCGAGGCAGATTTCCGGTCGTGGTCGTCGCCAGTAGCGGTGGACTCATAGAGGTTCTTAAGGGGCGCATAATGTTCTCCTGAAGCCATCATGCGGATTCTACCGGGGTTCTTGGCGGTTATAACGGAGATTCAAATTTCTAACCAGCTTGCAGCAGCAAAAGTTTCACTACCTGCACGAAGCTACGGATTCTTGCACCAAGAGCCGCTTCGTCTACTTCTGCACGGAATGCCTCTGCGTCCTGAAGGTATGCAAGAGCCTCTCGTCCGTGGACAAACTGATAGAGACATTCGAGAACCGTTGCCCGAGCTGCGGCTCAACCCTCGAGGGTTCGCTCTCCTGCAGGCTGGCTCCCGTCTCAGACGAGTGGTCTGAGGTCGCGCCCTCGCGACGAGAGGAAAGAAGGGTCAGGCCCGGAACAAGCGAACTCTTCAAACAGGCTTCTTCTCTTCTGCGCGAACCCTCGTTCAACTTCTCGCCGATTGAGAAGTTCGAGCCCGGGCGGGTCGCTGTCTTCACTGGGAAGTATGCGGAGACCGTTGCCGAGTTCCTCTGCTTCAGGGGTCAGCTGCCGAGGAGGCACGGCGGGCTCGACACAGTCGTCGTCTTCATCGACGGGGGGAACTGCTCCGACCCCTACCTCTTCGCGTCTTACGCGCGGGAGTACATGGTCCCGCCACGGGAGGCGCTAGGGAGGGTCGTGACCACAAGAGCCTTCACGATTTACCAGCTCGCGAACCTCGTCACGAGGGAGCTGTCGGCCGTCATTGACGAGCACGGCTCCAAGTTCGTCATAATCTCCGACATCCTGAGCATGTTCAACGACCCCTCGATCGAGGCGAAGGAGGCCAGCAGAGTCATCGAGGCGATCAAGGGCGGCCTGCGGGAAGTCAAGAAGAAGAGGCGGGACGTCTTCGTCCTCGTCACGCTCACCGCGAAGACGCCTTACGACCACCTGATCACAGACTCGGCCGACCTCCTCTTGAACCTGAGCCCCGCCAACTCGAAGGTCGCCGCGATGCTCTTGAAGCATCCCTGCAAGCCCAGTCTTCAGCTGGGGGAGATCCTCAGGCCCGTCCTGCACCAGAGGTACCGTACCTATGGGTAGAACCATCCCCTCGTTCAGGATGGCCGAGGCTCGCGAAATCGAGGAGTGGAAGCCCTTCAGGAGGGCGCTCCCAAGGAGGGAGCGAGCAGCCTTCGACGAGTTGCTTAGAGCGGCGAAGCTCTACGCCTCGGCTTCCTCGGCCGCTGTGAGGACCTCGAGGTTCGAGGGGATGTTCATCGCGCTCCTCTTTCATCACCAGAAGATGCTGGCAGAGCTCGAGGAGGTGGTCGCCGGGTTGAAGCGCCAATGACCCTCTCCGGCGAGGAGGTCAGGCAGGAGATTGAAAGCTGGAGGGGATTCGCGGAGGCTCTCAGGGGCGAAGATAGGGACCTCTTCAACGAGATGATGAGACGCTGTTACGAATACGCGCCCGCGATGCAGGTCAAGGTCTACCCCTTCCCCAGCGAGGCGCTCTTCATGGGCCTGATATTCATGCAGCAGAAGGCCATCACGTCGCTCGCGAAGGAGATCAAGAGGCTTGCGAGGCTGGATACTTGACCTCTATCCCGGCAACCCGGGAGAGATGGTCGTCTGGCTGAAGCTCGAGAACGGCGAGGTAAGACGGCTTCTCGATAGATGGTCTCCCTCGATCTTCGTGGCCTCCGACGACGGGTATGAACTCGCGAGGCTGGGGGGCCACAGGCTCATCGAGCCGGAGGTCTTGGGGTCGAGGCTGGTCGGGAAGGTCGAGCAGATAACCGACCAGGCCAAGAGCGAGGTTCTCGAGCTCCAGGTCAAGGACGCGAAGAAGACCCAACTCCTTGCGAGGCGCATCGAGGGCCTCGGGCCCTTCGGCCTCTACAGGATATACAACGCCGACGTACCACCGGCCCAGACGTACCTCTACGAGCGCGACCTCTTCCCACTCGCCCACTGCGAGGTCTCGGAGGCGGCGCAGAGGCTTGAGTGGAGGCTGCACGACGACGACTGGTCTTACGATTATGTGATCCCCGAGCTGCGCGAAACGAGGGTCGAGGTGGGGGTCGAGAGGGAGGGGAGGATTGCGAGGAATACAGACACGATCAAGTCTGTCAAGCTGACTAGTCGAGAGGAGGAGATAGTGATTGAGACCGGCTCCGAGGAGGAGAAGATACTCGAGCTGGTAAAGGCGATTGAACACCTGGACCCCGACCTCCTCCTCACCGAGGAGGGTGACACCTTCCTCCTCCCCTACCTGATCAAGCGCGCCGAAAGCAACCGCCTCTCCGAGAAGTTTTTTCTAGATAGGGACAGGACTAGGCTGACCCTTCCTTCGAGGGCGGGTACCTCGTACTTCAGCTACGGGAAGATTCTCTTCA
>VBPP01000203.1 GCA_005877365.1 Nitrososphaerota archaeon | reverse complement strand
TCTCATGAGCAACGCGGTGATACCAAGCATGGTAGAGGCTGGCGGAGGAGTGATTCTGAACTGCTCCTCGACGTTCGGCTTTCTTGCGGCTCCTGGCTTCGGAGCCTATTGTATGTGCAAGGCTGGGATCTCGTCGCTGACCAGAAATTACGCGGTCGAGCTCGCAAAGTACGGCGTGAGGGTGAACGCTATCTGCCCCGCGGGGACGACGACAGACATGCATCCGCGCTACCTCGGAGGGAGGGGGACACAGCAGGAGAGAAAGAGGCTCGATGAGCTCATCCTCGAAAGCACGAAGCCTGGCGAGCTGGTCTTGGGGACCAAGCCCGAAAAGGCGCACCTCGCGAGGCATCCGATAGGCCGGTTCGCGTCACCCTACGATATCGCCAAGGCAGCCGTCTTCCTGGTCTCCGACGATTCGAGCTACATGACGGGAACTTCGATGCTCGTCGATGGAGGGTACACGATTGTCTAGTCAGGCGGCGGGCTCGCTGGAGAGATTGCGGACCCCCTACTCCGCTTATCGCAGGGGCAGGCCCCCCTTTGGAGAGTACGAGGAGGCGAGGTATCTCCCGAGCGGAGATAGGTACTTGCTCGTCGAGTTCGGAGACCGTCTAAACATAATCGTAAACTGCAAGGCCCTCGCGTTTGAGAAGGAAATCAAGAAGAGCAAGATTCCGGGCATCCTCGAAACGTGCGTCGGCCAGCTAGCCGTCCTCACCTTCTACGACGACCTCATCGTATCGTTTGTCGAGCTGGTGGCCAAGCTCAAAGAGATAGAGAAGAAGAAAATCTCCTCTATCGAAGAGACGGTCCTCCCCTCCAGGTTGATTGAGATTCCCGTTCTCTTCCACGACAAATGGACCATCGAGGCGGCGAAAGATTACAGTGCGAAGATGATGAAGCCGGTTGAAGACAACTGCGAAGTGGTCATAAAGTACAATGGGTTGAGGGACCTCGATCAACTGATCGAGTACACGACGACCCCGGATCATTGGGTGGCGAATATGGGATGGATGCCTGGAAATGCCAACGCGTTTCCGCTGGATCCGAGATACGAAATCCGAGCCCCCAAATACAACCCCTCGAGAACCTGGACCCCCCAAGGAACGCTGGGGGTGGGGACGGCGGACAAAGTCATCTATCCTCTGAGGAGTCCCGGAGGATATCAGATGATAGGAAGAACACCTGTGAAGATGTATGAGCCAGAGCAGCGGAACCCCGCCTTCAAGAAATCGATTCAACTCGCGCACGTAGGCGACCGCATAAGATTCTACCCGATAGGCGAGGAGGAGTATATCCAGATTGAGAAGGAAGTTCAGGAAGGTACCTACAGGTACAGGATCACGAGTTATGACCTGTTCAGCATGAGGAAGTACCTGGAATTCTTGGAGGAGGTGAGGGAGGACTCCGAGATGGAGTTGAGGAAGAGACCTTGGTCTGGCGGCGCGCATCATGTTTAAGGTGATTGATGGGGGGCTCGAAACAACCATTCAGGATTTTCCGGGAAGGCTCGGCTACTGGGACGTGGGTATTCCACCCTCGGGGCCGTTTGACAGCGTGGCTTTCAGGCTGGCGAACCTGATCGTCGGGAATCCCGAGGGCGAAGCGGGTCTGGAGGTCGCCATCATGGGACCGAAGTTGGAGTTTGCGGACCAGACGGACATAGCGATCACGGGTGCGAACCTTACGCCGATGCTGAACGGCAATCCAGTGCCGATGTGGAGAAGCATCGAAGTAGAGAGGGGGAACGTACTCTCCTTTGGACTGTGCAAGAGCGGCTGCAGGGCATACGTCGCCGTGAGCGGTGGAATCGACGTCCCACCCTTTCTTGGAAGCAAGTCGACCTATGTTCAAGGAGGGATAGGAGGTCTCGGGGGAAGAAAGCTGACAAAAGGAGATACCGTGAGAACCAAGACGACGACGTCTAGCTCCAGCCATCGTGATGGCAGACAGATGAGGGACGAGCTCATCCCGAATTATCCGAAGGAGCTGGAACTCAGGGTCATTCTCGGGCCCCAGGACGATTATTTCGAGGACGACTTTCTCTTTGAGATGTACGCGTCTGGGAAGTACGCCTGGAAGGTTACCCCCCTATTCGACCGAGTGGGAGTTCGCTTGTCCGGTCCTCCTCACGCGTGGAGACCGCCCGAAAGGAGGCCGCCTTCGGGGGCCCACCCCTCAAACATCAACCTCGTCTACTGCGGCCTCGGCATCGTGGGCGTTGCCGGAGAGGTTCCCACCGTCTGCGGTGTTGACGGTGTGAGTCTTACGGGTTACACGAGCGTCGCCACGCTCGTCGGCGCTGACATGTGGCGACTGGCGCAGGTGAAGGCATACGACAGGATAAGATTCAGGGCGGTAACACTGGAGGAAGCGAGGCGTGCCCGCGTGGAGCTCGGCAAGATGGTCGACAGAAACAACATCGTGGTCGCGTGAATGAGACAATGGTACCGTACAATCATACTGCCTCTTGTGCAGGCTATCTCGTTCAGAATTTATTTGACAAGCCTTAAATTTCGAATTCACTTTCGGCGTAGTTGTGGCTAGATCATACAAAATCGACATTAACGTAGACATGGGAGAAAGCTTTGGTCACTGGAACTTGGGCAGTCCCGGTCTTGATGAGGAAATCCTCGCCCACGTAACCAGCTGCAACGTTGCCTGTGGTTTTCACGCGGGAGACCCGCACGTGATGAGGAAGACAGTCAAGCTGGCGAAGAAATATGGCGTGAGGGTGGGCGCACACCCCGGCCTCCCAGATCTAGTCGGATTCGGCAGGAGACGGATGGAAGTAACTCCCGAAGAGTTGACGGACTACGTCGTCTACCAGACCGGAGCCCTGAGGGCGATGGCTGCCTCAGAAGGAATCGGGAATCTTCAGCACGTCCTCATTCACGGCATCGCTTGCCTCATGTCTTGGTACGAGGAAAAATATGCCAACGCGTACGTGAACGCGATGCTTCAGCTCGACTCGGAGAAGAGGCTAATCATGTACGGCGCGAGAGGCGGACCTGGTCCCAAGTACATCTTGGATGACATCGCAAAGCGCGCGGGGTTAAGAACGGTCGCGTACGCCATCGCCGACATGGACTACAATCAGGACGGTTCGCTGGTGATGCTGCGAGAGCATCCTCCTGTGGATATCGAATACAGAGTCAGCCGGGCCCTGAAGATGATTAAGGACGGGGTTCTGCTTGATGTAAAAAGGAATCCAATACCGTACAGACCACAGTCCCTTCTCGTGCATTCGGATACGCCGAATGTCGTCGAGCTACTCGAAGCGCTCGAGGAGGAGTTCAGCAGGGAGGGCATCGAGAAGGTTCCCGTGAGCGAAATAGTCTAGTTAGCGTCCTCTGAAGCGAGGTCCCCTCTTCCCGGAAAATCCCTTCTCCTCTGTAGACTTGTTGTTGATGGACTGTTTTTTGCAGTCGAGCATCAGGGGAGCTCTTCTATTCAGCTTCTGAGCGACTGCTTTCCGGCTCGGCTCCTCATCTCTTCCGAAGCCGCCCCGATGGCTTTGATTATGTTTTGGTATCCCGTGCACCGGCACAGGTTCCCGGCTATGGCTACGCGGATCTCGTCTTCGGTAGGTTTGGAGTTCCGTCGGAGCAACTGGTAGGCCGACAATATCATCCCTGGCGTGCAGAATCCGCACTGCAGACCGTGGTGTTTGATGAACGCCTCCTGTATTGGGTGCAGCTTGGCGCCGCCGCCGCCGCCATCCTGACGGGGTGATAGGCCTTCAATCGTCATGATATCCGCCTCGTTTGCCTGAGCCGCAAGCACGGTGCATGACTTCACTGAGAGGTCGTCCATGATGACGGTGCATGCCCCGCAGTTGCCTGTCAGGCAGCCGACATGGGTTCCAGTAAGCATGAATTCGTCCCTCAACAGGTCGACTAGCAGGGTTCTGGTGTCAACTTCTACTTCCTTCTTCTCGTGATTGACCCTGAGCTTCACTGTAACGCGAGGCAAGGTTTTGCGTCACCCTTCCTCCGTCTTTTTTGTCTCGCGCGCCCCGGCCCTGGCTGCCGCCAATCTTATCGCTCTCTTTGTGTAAATCCTTGACATCTCGCGTCTGTAGTCTGAGGTAGCGTGGATGTCTGAAAGGGGCTCACGGACCTCCTCATAGGCGAGCTGGCCAGCCTCTTCGATTGCCCGCTCGTCCAGGCTCTTGCCATGAAACCTTTTCTCGATTTCACCCAATCTCAGAGGAGTTGCCCTCACTCCGCTCAAGACCACGCTAACGCGATCACAGCTGCCGTCCTTGTTCAGCGACACGACCGCCGCTGCGCCGACTATCGCAAATCCCCCCTCGACGTACTTGTGCTTCACATAGGCGCTTCCCCTTCTTGGGCGGTTCTGTCTCGGGACTCGAATCTCAGTGAGTAGTTCGTCCTGTTTGAGAGCTGTGGTAAACATGTCCCTGAAGAATTTGTCGGCGGAGATCGTCCTTCCCTTCATTCTTGAATTGATGGCCCGGAACTCAGCGTCGATGGCGACGAGAGGGGCGAGGTAGTCTCCCGCTGGATCCGCGTGACACACAGACCCTCCTATGGTGCCACGATTCCGCACCTGAACGTCCGCTATGGTGGCCGCGGTTTCGCTGAGAATCAGACAGTGCTTTCGAATCAACCGGGAGCGCTCAACTTCCGAGTGTGTCGTCATAGAACCAATCATCAGAGAATCATTGTTCGCCGTGACATACGAGAGGGGGTCCTTCTTTTTTTTGATGCGAGTAAGGTCGATTATCTGTCTAGGAGCGGCCAATCCGAGGTTCATCAGCGGGACAAGACTCTGGCCGCCCGCAAGCAACCTGGCGCTCGAGCCATGCTTCTTCAGGAGCGAAACCGCTTCCCCTGCGCTCTTCGGTGCGAAATACTCGAAGGGCTTGTTCATCATCGGGTTGCCATCTCACTTTAGTCTTCGTTTTGCGTCTCGGATTAGTTCCCAGACCTTATTGGGTGTCAGGGGCAGTTCAGTTATCTTCACGCCGAGCGATGAAAGCGCGTCCTCCACGGCGCTTATGAGAACGGATGGCGCGCCCACGGGTCCCGACTCGCCCACCCCCTTGGTGCCATAAGGAGGAGCAATTGTCCTGAGTCATCGTAGACAAGATTCTCGTAGAGCGCGCCGCCGATGCCCTGCACAATCCCTCCGTGCAGCTGCCCTTCGACCATCATGGGATTCATGACAAAACCGCAATCGTGGACGGCCGCGTACTTCAGTATCTTTACCTCGCCCGTCTCGCCGTCAACCTCGACGAAGGCTAAGTGAGCCATGTTCGGATACGAGGGATACGTACTAATCCTTCCCTGCTCGTCGGGGATATGAGTCGCGTTCAGAGTTCGGAAGTAGCGGGTCGCTTCGAGTCCCGGTTCTATATCGATCGCGCAGTCGTAGGGCCTCCTGTAGATAGTTTGGCTCACGTCCGCGAACTTGAGAAATTTCGAGGGCACGCCCTTCACGAAAAACCTGCTCTCCTCGATGTCGAGGTCCTCCGGGCTCGCCTCGAGCATTGACGCGGCGACCTTCAGCATCTTTTCCCGGATGTCCTTCGCGGCGAGCATGGCCGAAGAAGCGCCGACGATGGTGCTCCGGTCGCTGAAGTTTCCCAGTCCGTACGGACACTTGTCGGTATCACCCTGGATGACCGAGACGTCGCCTATGCTGGTGCCCAGCTCGTCAGCGACGACTTGCCCGATCATCGTCTCATTCCCGGTGCCGGGCGAGGTAATACCTGTGAGAACCGTGACCTTTCCCGTGGGAGCAACCCTTACGGTAGTTCCGTCGTACCCGGTGATGTACGAGTCGGGGAGGCACGCGCCTCCCGGGGCGACTTCGAAGACTACGCCGATGCCGACGTACTTTCCCTGACGCCGGAGGCGTTCCCGCTCCTCTCTAAGTTCGTCGTATTCAGACATCTGCAGTAGCCTGTTGAGGACCTTCGGATAGTCGCCGCTGTCGAGGACTTGACCGGATACCTGTTTGAACGGAAACTCCTGTGGCTGGACGAAGTTCTTGAGTCTCGTCTCGATTGGAGATATTCCCAGCTTTCTCGCGACCAGGTCCATGCATCTCTCCATCAGCAGGTTCGAGTTCTCCTTGCCGTAGCCCCTGTACGCGTTCCACGGAGCCTTGTTCGTGACGACCATAAGCGATTCGACCTCGACATTCTCGATCTTGTACACGCCCGGGATGTGGATGGCACCCACGAACGCCATCCCCCACCCAATTAGCGGCGACGGTGCCCCGGTATCGGCAATCATCTTCTCCCTCAGGCCGACCACGCGCCCGTCTCTGTTGAATGCGACTTCGAAGTGATGCACCATCTCTCTCGCATGTCCTCCAGCAAGGAAATTCTCCCTTCGCTCTTCAACCCACTTCACCGGCTTTCCTGTCGAGATGGCGAGAATCGGAAGGAGGATCTCCTCCTGGTAGGGAGGCGTCTTCACGCCGAATGCGCCTCCGACGTCCGGCTGAATGACGTGAATATTGTTCTCGGAGATGTCGAGGGCGGCGGCCAGCGTCGTCCTCAGCGGGTGAGGTTGTTGGGTTGTGGCGTACAGGGTGAGCTTTCCGTTCGCCTGGTCATAATCGGCGACGTACGCTCGCGGCTCAATGGGCACCCCCGTGTATCTGTGGGACTTCAGCGAGTCCTTGATCACATAGTCCGCTTCCTTGAAGGCTCTGTCTACGTCGCCTCCTCTGAACGACATCTTCAGGAGCAGGTTGTCTCCCCACGGCTCGTAGACGAGAGGGGAGCCGGGCTCCAAAGCCCTCTCCGCGTCGACTACGGGTGTGAGCGGGGTATAATCAACCTCGACTAGTTCCAGCGCCTCGTACGCCACCAGCTTGTTCACCGCAACGACGGCGGCAACGGGCTCTCCGACGTACCGGGCGCGGTCGGTAGCAAGGCCGTAAACATCGGCCGTCTTTGAGCCGAAACCAGTGGGCGAGTACATGAAGGGGATGGGTTTCGACAGCTTCGCCGCTTCGATTCCCGTCATCACGGCTACGACGCCTGGATGTTTAGACGCTTTCTTCGTGTTTATGCTGTTGATCTTTGCGTAAGCGTACGGACTCCTGAGTATAGCCGCGTGGAGCATCCCGGGCAAATAAACATCCGCAACGAACTTACCCTTTCCGGTCACGAAGAAAGGGTCTCTAAAACGCTGGACACTTTGCCCGATGTATCTACGCTTCATGTGCTTTCCGATTTCTTCTTGTGGGACCTAAAAGCATTACGACGCCCACATTGCCCTTCAGACGGCTAGGCAACCAATCAACAAGCAGAAGCCACAGACAGACGCGGC
>VBPP01000202.1 GCA_005877365.1 Nitrososphaerota archaeon | reverse complement strand
TCATCTACGTCTCGGCCTACCTGCTCGAAATCAGGGTCGGGGCTGACCTCATAGGCGTAATAATAGGCATCCAGGGCATAGTCATAGTTCTCTCCGGGGTCCCGCTCGGGCTACTCTCCGACCGCAGAGGAAGGAAGTGGTTCCTCATCGCCGGGAATCTCTTGCTGGCGCCGATAATCCTCATCTTCGCCTTCACGGACAGCGTCGCCCTCTGGCTAATCGCGTCGGCTATCGGAGGCTTGGCAGAAGCATCGGCTCTCTCGTCCTGGAATGCCATCATCGCCGACCAGACAGACCTCAGCAACAGGGACGGGGCATTTTCATTGTCATTCATCGTTTCCAACATCTTCGTCTCCCTCGGCACAGCCCTCCCTTTCTTCTTCCCCATCCTCGAGACTGCAACAGGATTGAGTTCTTCGGTGATTCACAGGGAAGCGCTCGTCGTGTTGGGCTCGGCAAACTTCCTGGCGCCCCTGTTCATCTTCGCTCTCTTGAGAAACTACAGGGAGAAGATTGTCACAAGGGAGGAAGCCTCTCAAAGGGGAAGCATCAGCCTCCTCTTGAAGTTCTCCGGGATAAACAGCCTGATCGGGTTGGGGGCAGGACTGATCATCCCGCTCATTGGCACGTGGCTGAAATTGAAGTTCGGTGTTCCCGACACTTACAGCGGGCCCTTTCTCGCCGTTTCGGGAATAACGATTGCGTTTTCAGCGGTGGGCAGCTCGAGATTGTCGGCGAAGTTTGGCCTCTTGAAATCGATAGTCCTGACTTCTGGCAGCTCCACCCTCTTCATGTTTAGCCTCGCGTTCATACCGAGCGTCTTCCTCGCGGGAGGCGTCTACGTCGTTAGAGCGGCGATGATGAACATGTCCGCACCCCTGATGGACTCGTACCTTATGGGAATCATAGCACCCGACAGGAGAGGGCTTGCAAGTTCAATCAGCGCCATCATATGGCGGCTCCCGAACAGTGTCAGCACCATCGTGGGGGGCATAATCCTAGCCTCGGGGAGCTACGACCTCCCCTGGATAGCCGCCTCTCTGCTCTACGCTACGGCGATAGCATTACTCTACGTGAACTTCAAGAACATAAAGCCAAAGGGATAGTTGTTAGCTAGGGCTCATCCTCTTTCTTCCGCTCTATCTTGTGTTCGGCCACACGAATCTCCTTCTCCACCTCCCAGATGCCTTTACGCCATATCTTGGCTAGAGCGGGGCCGAGAATGAAAACGAGGGCAGTGACCACGGAGCCAACGCCGACGAAAGCCATAAAGGACGCAAATATTTTCCCTGCATCTGTCGCTGGGGCGTTTGGCGGGCCCTCCGCCGTGACGAGCATGCTCGTGAAGTAGAATCCCGACCGAACTGGTAGCGTTTGCCCTCACGTTCCGACCTCCCTCCCCCGAAGTCAGAAATTCGGGGGGAGATAGTTGTTCTGGACGAGCCACTCCTCGTGTGCCTTTATGTAGCGCCAGAGGACGTCGGCCCTCCCGTCGTCGAAGTCCCAGGGCGCGACGAGCACCACATCATTTTCTCTGATCCAGACGCGCCGCTTTCATCTTACCCCTGATTCTGCCGAGGCGCACCTTGCCGTCGACGCACTTCACGACCACGTGGTCGCCGCCCTCGATCTTGGTGACCCTTCCCAGTAGCTCCCTCTCCTGCGGGACGACGAGTTCCTTGAGATTTGCCTCACTCAGCACCTTTCTCTTTCCCAATTTATGTACGCCTACGTCTTGAGTGGCAAGATTTTTTGGGTGCGCCTAATAAAATCTGTTCGCAGAGAGATAGTTGGAGAGGCTTCCTCGTTCCTTCTTTGAGGACTACACGCCGTCTGTCGCTAAGCGGCTCCTGGGCCAGCTGCTCGTCAGGAGAATTGGAAGACGCTTCCTCTCCGGCATATTGGTCGAAGTCGAGGCTTACAGAGGGCGAGACGACCCAGCGAGTCACGCCTTCAGGGGCGAGACGCCAAGAAACAGAGTGATGTTCGGCGAGGTCGGAAAGGCGTATGTCTACTTCACGTACGGGTTCCATCACTGTTTGTGCGTGAAGACGGAGAGACGGGGAGTCGCGGGTGCGATTCTCGTCAGGGCCCTCGAGCCACTCGAGGGGATTGAGCAGATGAAGAAGAATCGAGGAAAGGAGGAGGTGAGGGAGCTGGCGAGCGGGCCCGGAAAGCTCACTCAAGCATTGAAGATAGATCGAAGACTGAACGGTGAGGACCTCGTGCGGTCGGAGAGGCTCTTCTTGGCGAGGGGGAAAGATACGGCATTCGAGATTAGGGATTCGAGCCGAATCGGGGTCGACCGCGGTCTTGAATTCCGATGGAGGTATTTCATCGGAGGAAATCAGTTCGTCTCCAGGGGGAAGCCGAAGACCTAGCTCGTCGTCGTCGTTGTTGTTGTTGTCGCCGGAGAACTCATAACTACTACTACTGCCAACGAAGATGGACGAAATGGGGTCGTCGGCTAGTCAGAGTGATTCCGCCTCTGGGCAAGTCTGGTCTAGGCTTCAAAGAACATGGAGAGGCCTTGGGCGCTTGAGATCGCCGGTTCAAATCCGGCCGACCCCACCTAATCGGACAGTGTGCGATTAATTCAACATAGAGTTGAATCTAGTGAAAAATTCTTGCTCAGAAACTGATGGCGTTTTGACTCGAACTTGATTTCGACTGATGCAATGTTAAATACTTTTGACAACAGACCTGTGCAACTGTTGCAGGCAGCGCCGAGACGAGTCAAGACAATCTACAGCGTGATCGCCTCGCCACAGAGGCTCGAGATTCTTCGGATACTCAACATAAAGGGTCCCCTCACCTACAGCGCCCTCAAGACCCTTGCGGGCTTCAAGTCGAAGAAGGAGTCCGGAAAGTTCGCGTACCATCTCCGCAAGCTCGTCAGGCAGCTTCTGATTCAGCTGAACAGGCAGGAGAGGAAGTATACAGTGACGAACCTGGGGCGGCTCGTCCTGAATCTCACGCGGCAGATCGAGGAGCAGTCCCTCGTCGAGAGCGGGAAGCTGTACGTCAGGACCTCTCATCAGACGATGGAGGAGTTCAACGCCAACAAGATCCTCCAGTCTCTCGTGAAGGAGGCGGGGATGCCCGTCGAGCTCGCCCAAAAGATCACCAGCGAGACCGAGTCGAGACTCTACAAGTTCCAGACCCAGTACCTGACGGCCCCTCTCATCAGGGAGATGGTTAATGCCCTTCTAGTCGAGCACAGCCTAGAGGAGTACAGGCACAAGCTCACGAGGCTCGGGATGCCCATCTACGACGTGACGCAGCTTCTCAACAAGGTGGGCGACGACGGAGGGAACGTGGAGTCGCTCGTCCATATGACCGGTGGGGCGGTCTTCTCCGAGTACCTCCTCCTGGAGCAGCTCCCCAGGGACGTCGCGGACGCGCATCTGGCGGGGGACATTCACATCTCCAACGCCGGAGTCTGGGGTCTGATGCCCGATACAGTCTTCGTCGACCTCCTCTCCGTCAGGGCTTCGGGCTTCAACCCGAGGGGGAGGCTCGCCTACGCGCCGATGCTTCCGACTCCTGAGAACGCGGAGAAGGCGCTCGGCATCATCTCAAACCTCTCGCTGTTGATGGACAGAGAGGTCTCTGTCGAAGTTACGTTCAGGAACTTCCTTCAGTATCTCGCCCCCTTCTGCAGGTCGAGGACGAAACGGGAACTCGAAGCCATGATTCTCCGATTCCTAGAGAGTGTGACAGGCGGGATGTCAACTCCTCAGCGAGGAATTGTGACGATCGAGCTGAACCCGTTCAAGCACGACGAGGTCGGGAGGGACCTGATGGAGAAGACCCTCGATGCCACCCTGGGGACGTACAGGGATTTCGTCGAAGCTACGCCTCGTCCGGAGGTGAGACTCCTTCTCGCTAAACCGAATAGAGTTGACGAGACGAAGACGCTCAAGCAGGCGGCGGGGATTCTCTTCAACGGCGGGCGGATCGCCTTCTTCTCCCCCGACCAGAGGAGGTCGTTCGGCGGGGTAAACGCCGGGATCCTCTCCAAGGACTATCAGGCGGACAACATCAGCGTCCTGCACAATCTCAGTCTTAACCTGCCCCGCCTGGCCTACGATTCGAACCAGGACGAGACGTACTTCAGAGCGAAGCTGGCGATGCTCATCGGTGTCGCGGCGGACGCCCTGGGCACGAGGCGGAGGATGATCGAACGGGTCCTGAAGAAGAGCCTTCTGCCCACACTGGCTTTGGGTTCGGAGGCTGTGACACCCGTGATGATGCCCCTGATCATGAACTTCGTGGGGCTGGAGGAGGCGCTGACTGGCCTGATAAGGGACCCCGCGACGGGTTCTCGGGTCGCCCTCGCCGAGAAGATTGTGCAGACTGCGTCTCAAATCGCGGACGAGAAGTCCGGCAAGAATGAAAGGCTGGGGGTAGCGATGCTGGAGGAAGACGGGGCTGGGAGGCTCGCGGGCCTGGACTCTGAGAAGTACGGGAAGGCGAACATTCAGCAGCTCCTGAAGTCGGGGTACTCTCAATCGCCGGCGGTGGTTGCCGCAGACCTGGACAACCAGGCGAGGGTGGAGTACATCAACAAACTCTCGTCGGGTCTAAACGGAGGCGTTTCGGTTACACTCGACGGCGAATCGGAGGATATCAGAAGCGTCTACGACTTGATAGTGAATGCGGCACCCAAGCTGCCCTACTTCAAGATCGACAGGAAGATCGTGGTCTGCAGGAACTGTGGAGCCAAGCTGCCACCGAGGGCGCAGAGGTGCAAGAGATGCAAGTCGGTCGCGACGATGCAGTACTCGACGGCCAGCTGATTTGGAAAATATTTGGGGAGTCTTCGTATGTGCCACGCCTCTAGTCAACAACAGTCGACACGTGAGCGTCTCATCTGCGCCCGATAATGCGTCGGATTAGCGTTCTTGTCAACGTGGAGTCATCCGCTTCCCTCATATATGGGAGGAAATACTTGGCTTGATGTCTAGGACGATATCGTTATGACGACAACTATTGAAGAACGAGGAGACGGTCCGAATATCTCGGAACAGAAGAGGGCGCAGGTGGTTCTTCCACCCGAGACTCTCGCCGCCTTCGGGGGGGATGAGCTGCGAGCGAGAGTCTTCTACGAGAAGTATGCGCTGAGAGACGTGTCGGGCAAACAGATCGAGAAGACTCCGAGCCAGATGTGGCACAGGGTCGCATCCGAGCTCGCCTCGGTTGAGGGGGACGAGGGGACGAGGAGGGAGTGGGCTTCGAAGTTCTACTGGCTGCTTGAGGATTACAGGTTCGTACCCGGCGGCAGAATCCTCTTCGGGGCGGGGCAGCCCCGGAACGCGACGCTTCTCAATTGTTATTACTTCAGCATCCGGGAGGACTCCATAGAAGCCATTTTCGACTTCTGCAAAGAGGCGGCGAGGACATACAGCTACGGAGGGGGGGTGGGGACCGACATCTCGGTCCTGAGGCCCAAGGGTTCCCCCGTGAATAATGCGGCGATCTTCAGCTCGGGGGCGGTTTCGTTCATGGAGCTCCTGTCGACGACGACGGGGACCATAGGTCAGGCGGGGAGGAGGGGCGCCCAGATGATAACGATAAGGGTCGACCACCCCGACGTCATCGACTTCATCAACGTCAAGAAGGACCTGAAGAAGGTCAACTACGCGAACATCTCCGTCAAGATCACCGACGCCTTCATGAGGGCGGTCGAGAGGGACGAGGATTTCGAGCTGAAGTTCAAGAACGAGAAGGTGGAGCTCAACAGGAAGGTCAGGGCGAGGGAGATCTGGAAGCAACTCGTCAAGGGAGCGTGGGAGTCGGACGAGCCTGGAGTCATCTTCTGGGACACGATAAAGAGGGAATCGACGACCGAGTACAACCAGATGGAGGTGGAGGGGGTCAATCCATGCAGCGAACAGACCCTAGAGAATTACGGTAACTGCTGCCTGGGCTCCGTGAACCTGAGCGCCTTCGTCCAAGAGCCCTTCACAGACCACTCGATCGTCGACTGGGACTCGCTGGTGCGCGCGACCCAGTACGCGGTCAGGTTCCTCGACGACGTCCTGGATTACAACGCCGAGAGGCACCCGCTCCCGCAGCAGAAGAAGGCCTCGCTCTGGAGCCGGAGAATCGGGGTGGGTATCACGGGGCTGGGTGACATGCTGATCAAGCTCGGCTTGAAGTACGACGAGGATGCCACGATAGAGTTTGTCGACAAACTCTTCGAGAGGGTCACGAACGTGATCTACGGATACTCCACGGAGCTGGCCAAGGAGAAGGGGGCGTTCCCGGCCTTCGTGGCGGGGAAGCACCTCGCCCAGCCGTTCATCCAGAGGCTCGACCCGACGGTGAAAGAAAAGGTGAAGGAAGGTGTAAGAAACGCCGCCATAACGACGATCCCGCCTGTCGGCTCGGGGTCGATCCTGGCCGGCTGCTCGAGCGGCGTGGAGCCCGTCTTTGCTCTTTCTTACACGCGCAGGTCCAAGTCTCTCAGCGAGGGGGAGTTCAAGGTATTCCATCCTCTCGTAAAGGAGTACATGAGCGCGACCCACGTATCCGACGTGAAGCAGCTGCCGAGCTACTTCGTGACAGCCCACCAGATAAAGCCGGAGATGAGAGTCAAGATGCAGGCGACGATTCAGAGGCACATAGACACCGCGATCTCGAGCACGGTCAACCTCCCGGAGAGCATTACACCGGAGGAGGTCGAGCGAATCTACTTCCTGGCATGGGAGCTGGGCTGCAAGGGGATAACGGTCTACAGGGAGGGCAGCAGGGAGGGGATCCTCGAGACGGAGGAGGCGGGGAAGAAGAAAGAGGTGAAGAAGAAGGGGCCGCTCCAGTTCGAGAGGCCCAAGGTGATGGCGGGAAGGACCCTCAAGCTGAGACTCCCACAGGGCAGCCTCTACGTCACCGCCAACTCGGAAGGGGAAGCGATGGAAGAGGTCTTCGTGAACATCGGGAAGTTAGGGGGGGACGAGAAGGCCGATGCGGAGGCGATGGGCAGGCTGATAAGCCTCTACCTGCAACACGGGGGCGACATCCAGAACGTCATCCGCACGCTGAAGGGG
>VBPP01000201.1 GCA_005877365.1 Nitrososphaerota archaeon | reverse complement strand
TTACCGAGAAAATCAGAAGAAATGGGATAAGAATCAAATTCAAAACAAGATTGGCAATCGCTTGCCAAAGCGACAGGTTGGGATCGAGGATTCTGGTTAGGGTGACCTTTGGGTCAAACGTATCTAGGTACCCCCCGAGGAGGCGCCCTCCGACTCCAAAAAGAATCGCCCAGAAGAGACATCCCCAAGCATAGGGAAGATGGACGAGGTTGACAAGCCGCTCGACTGGAGTCGACCACTCTGGGCTACGCCTGACGTTAACATTGCCAACCAATTTCGAGAGACATTGGATCTGGCGAAATACTTACGGTTAACTCTTTCAAAGCAGATGTTATATTGGCAAAGAAGTACGACTATCGCACTGAAGTCTCCGAGGTGGACAGGGTTATCACACTTTGATGAAAGCATCGAACACAAACAAGGTCCAGTTGTCACGTTTGCGCCCGGGTATCGGGTTTCCTGCTAGCGAAGCAAGAAGTTAAAGGAGAAATCCTGCCCTTCCCGGCCCTATAGCCAAGAAGATAACCCACTTTGTTCGCACCTGAGCCCGACAGAAATGGCCACCCACGACAGGAGTAGGACCTGATGCGGACAGAAGGCCCGGTAGAAACGAGGGATGAACCGACCTGACGGCGCTTGAATACAGGCGGGCCAACAGACAGTATACGGCGATTCCCAAGGACGAGGTCTGGCGATTCGTGGACTCGAAGGAGAAGCTCTACGTCGCTTTCCCGATGGAGAACGGCTACCCGCACGTCACACCCGTATGGTTCTGCGTCCTAGACAAGAAGCTGTATCTCAGGACGCAGGATTACAAAATGAAGACGAGGTTAGCCAAGGCGGGCAAGGCTTGCTGTGCTCTGGACGAGGGGAGGAGATACCTCGAGTTGCGAGGCGTAGTCATTTGGGGAAGAAGCGGAGTGGTGACGGAACAGAAGCTCATCGACAGGATAGAGAAGATCATGGGGATGAAGTACAAAGAGCAGCAATGGAGGGCGTCTGAGATGCCAACATGGTGGGTCCAGGAAAGGAAGTATGAAAAGAGGGCCTATATCGAAATCACACCGACAAAGATATCTTCATGGGACAACAGCAGAATTCATCGACTCTCGGCGCAGAAAGCCAAGCCGCGTGGAGCGTCAGAAGCCCATCGCTTAGATGTTTCAAGAGGGTAGTAGCATCCCATGCTGTTTCTGAAAAACAGGACCCAGTATCAATGATAGCGGGCCCGGTGGGATTTGAACCCACGACCTTTGCGAGTCTGAGACTCTCTACAGCTTTCCCCGACAGAGGATAGAAGGTACGACCCCCTACGGTCTGCCGCGCTATCCGTGCTTCGCTCCGAGGGATCTGCGCTACGAGCCCATCGAGCTGCCCTCCTCCAATGCAACATAAGTATTTGCAGCTCAATCTAATTGCGTCCGTAAATCAGGATGACTGGTTCCACTAGGTACCCAACAACTAGACCTGCACACCTTGCAATATTTGCAGCTTCCTTTAGAATTCTCGCAGCATTCGCAACGAGAATCGCCCTGAGGAAGGGCTGACGCAGGTCTTCGCCGGTCTGCAAAAAATAATTTCGAAGGGTTTTAATTTGTTATAGAGAAATCGCAGGTTCTTGCCGTCTCCCCAGGAGAGGCTCTTCGGCACGAACGGCGTCCGCTTTCAACCTGGGATATCCCACGACCTCGATTTTGTCATAAAGCTGAGTGAGGCGATCGGCACCTACTTTGGCGACGGCGACCTCCTCGTCGGGCGGGACGGACGACTCTCGAGTAACGCCCTCTCCTATGCGACCGTGTCTGGTCTGATGAGTTCAGGCAGAAACGTCGGCGAGGCGGCGGGGGTGGTTCCTACCCCCGCGATGCAGTATGCGGTGAAGACGCAGGGGTTCAGGGGTGGGGTGATGATCACCGCCTCCCACAACCCGCCAGAGTACAACGGCCTCAAGGTGGTGGGGCGAGATGGTGTGGAGATACCTAGGCTGGACGAACAGAGAATCGAGAAAATCTTCTACGACGACGCCGAGACCAGGGCGGACTGGAGGGCGGTCGGGGTGGCCAGGGAGGAACCCTCCGTGGTGAAGAACTACATCGACGGCGTCCTCTCGAAGGTCAACACAAAACTCATCGCGAAGCGCAATTTCTCCGTGGTCATGGACCTGGGCAACGGTGCCCAGTGCGTCGCCGCCCCTTACCTGGTCGAGTCGATGGGCTGCAAGCTGATAACCCTGAACTCAGTCCTAGACGGAAACTTCCCGGGGAGGGGACCGGAACCAACTCCGGAGACCTTGGCGGACCTCTCCGCGGTAGTCAAGTCGATAGGCGCAGACTTGGGAGTTGCGTACGACGGGGACGGGGACCGCGCGATCTTCTGCGACGAGCAGGGAAGCATCCTCTGGGGTGACCAGTCGGGCTGCCTGCTGGCTGACTACGTTCTTGAGCGAGCCCCCGGCGGGGTGCTAGTCACACCAGTGAGCTCGACCCAAGCCGCGGAGGCGATTGCGAAGAAGAGAAACGCGAGGGTCTTCAGGACGAGGGTAGGCAGCGTCGACGTCTCGAGGACGATAATCGAAAGAAACGCAACCTTCGGCTTTGAGGAGAACGGAGGTTGCATCTACCCCCCGCACATATCGGTCCGAGACGGCGCGATGACCACGGCTCTGATGCTGGAATGCCTCGCGGCGAGAGGAATGTCCTTCTCACGAGCTGTCTCCTACTGGATTCCACGATTTCACCAGACGAAGGCCAAGGTCGAGGTCGACCCCGGGAAGGTCGACCTGGTAATGAAGAAGGTCGAGCGAGACACCCGTGGCAGGGTGGAGAAGGTGGACGGGCTGAAGTTCTGGCTCGACGAGCGCTCGTGGGTGCTCATTCGACCCAGCGGGACGGAGCCCATCATGAGGGTCTTTGCAGAAGCGGAGACGAGGGAGAAGGCCGAGTCCATACTGAAGAAATTCCTCAAGATCGTGAAAGCAGCTTCAGCTTAGGTGCACCCATCCGCGGTCCTCAACCTGTCTCTCCCCGCCCCCGGTCGTCAGACGGACACCTTCTCCCTTCGTCGTCTCCCCGATCATAAGAAGCTCTTCCCCCAGGGAGCGGGCCGCCCGTGCCGCCTTCGAGAATGCCTTCTCCCCCATCGAACCGACAATCTCGTACTCCTCCCCGCCGTACAGGACAAGCTCCTCCGCAGAGTAGCCGTTCATCCGCGCAAAACTCTCCACCCCCTTCGCGAGGGGTAAGCGATTGAGTGTTATTCCCACCCCACCCATCCTGGCGATGGAGTGCAGGCAGGTCGCCAAACCATCGCTCGAATCGACCGAGGCTGTCAGGTACCTCGAGATTGTGACTCCGAGCTCAAGCCTCGGGGCGGGCTTCAACACCCTCCCAACCGCGACCTCCCTGAACCCGGGCTCAGCCTTCGCCCCCTCGAGCAGGATCTTCAACCCTGCAGACGACAAACCGAATTCACCAGTGGTAAGGACTAGTTCTCCGGCCTTCGCCCCACCCCTGGGAGTGATAGCCGCACCGAACCCGAGCATCGTGCAGTCTATGACAAGGTCGTCTGCCTCGTTCGTGTCTCCTCCCACGAGCCTGACCTTCCATTGGCGCGCCGCGTCGGCGAAGCCCTCCGCGAGGCCCGTCACCTCCCTCTCCGAGGTCCCCCTCGGTAGACCCAGGGAGATTAGGAAGGAGTCTGGCGCGACTCCCTTCGCGGCGAAATCACTAACACACGATGCGACCGCCTTCCGGGCGGCCTGCCGGTACGTCATTCCCTTTGGAACGTCCGTCTTTCCCACCAGCATATCGGACTTCACCACCAACTTCTCTCCCTTCACGGGGGTGACGGCGACATCGTCCCCGATCGCCGAGTAGCCTGGCGGAAGCCTGCCGAGCCGCCTCTTGATTATCTCGATTACTTCGAGCTCGTTCGGCGTGCTAGCGGCTCAGCTCCTGGAGCTTCTTCGAGAACGATTTTACAATATCTTGCGATTCCTTCTCGGAGGTTGCCTCTGCCGAGATTCTGATCGAGTCCTCCGTCCCGGACGGCCTGAGGAGCACCCAGGACCTGCGGGAGAGCCATATCTTGACGCCATCGACCGTCTCCGCCTCCGGGTACTTCTTCTGCAGTCTCTTGATCCCAGCGAGGGCCTTCTTGCGCGGGGCCTTCAAGGCTGTCCTCGTCTGGTGGTAGCTCTTCACCTCGTCGTAGGCCCTCGAACCCTTCCGGGCCAGCGCCTTGATTATGGTCATCGCCGCGAGCATCGAGTCCCTGCAATAGTTGAACGAGGTGTCTATGAGCCCTCCGCTGCTCCCTTCCCCTCCCAGCGTTGATCCCACTACGGCCAACGATTGGATTACGTTAGCCTCCCCCACCTTCGACCTCGAGACCTTGCCGCCGAAGCCCTCCACCAGCTCGTCGACAGCCTGCGTCGTGTCGACCGAGACGACCACCTTCTTGGCCTTCAACGTCGGAAGAATCTGAGCCAACGCGAGGGTGAGCATGAAGTCGCCGCTTCTCTTCCTCCCCTCGGAATCGAGTATGACGAGCCTGTCGCCGTCACAGTCGAATGCGAGGCCGATGTCGCATTCCTTCCTGTTCACGACCTTCTGGAGGAGGGTGAGAGGGTCGGAGACCGGGTCGATCGTTCGGTTGAAGACTCCCAGCGTATCATTGAGCGAGGTGACCTCGCAGCCCAACCTCGCAAGGATCGAGGGCGCGTGCACTATCGCGGCGCCGCCGCCGAGGTCGAGGGCTACCTTGACGCCCTCAGCGCTTCGTTCGCCGAACCTGTCGAGCAGGTCGTCATCGTATCTGGAGTGGGACCTGGGTCTAACCATCCGCTCGCCAGGGTCATGGCCGCTGCCGTCGCCACTAAAGATGTAGGAGAGCTGCCCTTCGTCAATCATTCTCCCGTTCACTATGAACTTTATTCCGTTCCATTCCGGCTCGTTGTGCGACGCGGTGATCATCACGGCCGGTTTCCCTAATCTCAGACTTTCCCTGAAGAGGGCGGGTGTCGAGATCACCCCGTAGTCTGTTACGTCGGACCCGCTGGCGAGGAGTCTGCCAACTACGCTCCGCCTGATGACGTCCCCGGTGCGGCGGGTATCTCTCGCGAGAAGGACCTCGCCAGACTTCGTTAGGGAAGCGAAATTCCTCACCCACCCGACCAGGTCGACCAAAACGAAGTCCTGATTCAGGATTCCCCGGATTCCGCTTATCGAGGCCACAACCAAGCCATTTCGACTCGAGTTAGAGAAAGGGGTCCATTCGGTAAAGTCTTTATGACTTCCCTATAAGAGATAAGTAAAGCCGACCTGCCAAGAATACGTTTCGCGATCAGTGCAACTCT
>VBPP01000200.1 GCA_005877365.1 Nitrososphaerota archaeon | reverse complement strand
CCCATGGGCGCAGGCGGTGAACGATGCCGACGGGACCTTCAAGAAGAGGCAGGATTTGGAGCAACTCTACCGCGCGAAGGGGATCGTTCCGGAGAAGGAGGTCATAACTTACTGCAGAATCGGAGAAAGATCTTCTCACACGTGGTTCGCCCTCAAGTACCTTCTTGGGTATCCGAACGTGCGGAACTACGACGGTTCATGGACGGAGTGGGGGAACTCGGTAAAGTTCCCGATAGAAAAGTAGTCCTTATCCCTTCTTTTTCACGATGAGGTGGTAGATGCCGTTCTCGAACCGCGATTCGAGCACCTCGTTCCCAGTCTCATCGGACCAACGAGCCATCTCGATCTCCGCGGTTGGGTCATCTGAGACGACGTGGACGACGGCACCGATCTGAGCACCCGCGATGAGCTCGTTGAGCCTGACTAGGACCGCGGAGCATTCGACTCCGATCTCGAACATTTCAAGGTCGGGAAATTCCGCGAAACAATGAATCCTCATTTCTTTCAGTCTGCGCTCGAGCTCCTCCTTCGCGCTCGACACGTCCTTCAAGAACTTGGCTTTCTCGAGCAGCCGCAACGGTCTGACCTTCGCGAACCAACCAGCCCTGTAAGGGTCACGGTTGAGGAGCATCGGCCTCTCCTTGACGGCCCCGTTGTACTCCAGGATCTCCCCGGTTAGTGGGGACCTCACAACGTCAAAATGTCTGGGCCCCTCGATCGCTCCCAGGCTTCTTCCCCTCGAGACCGACTCCCCTCTCTCTTTGAAGGTGACGGAGGTAATCCCGCCGGAGAGCCAGCCGAGCATGGCGTTGACGCCGACCCGCGCCGTCTCCCCCTCCAGCTCCGCCCAGACGTTGTTTTCTACGTCGTAGAGCAGCTGCTCCGGGAAGTCGCAGTCCAGGATCTTCATCGGGCATTTTCACGCGCCGTGGCTGATAAGAGTTGAGCTATCTCAGCGCCTTCGCCATGTATGGGCCGAGTCTCTCGTAACCCAGAGCTCTGTAATAATTCCTCGTCCCCACCGCGCTCGTCACGACCATCCTCTTCGCACCTAACTCCTCGCCGGCGACCTTCTCTACCTCTCCGATCAACGACCTCCCCAACCCTCTGTGTTGCCACGCCTTGTCGCTTCTGCTTCCCAGAGGAACGACTCTACCGTAGACCTTCAATTCCCTCACGATGCAAGAAGATTCCATCTCCGCTCTGTGAGCCGCGGGGGAGGGATGCCTCATCCTCACGAAGGCGGCTACCCTTCCACTCCTCCCGTACTCGTAGGAGCAGAAGACCTCCTCCCCTCCCGAGGCAGCGTAGTCTTCACGCCGGAGGACCAGCTCGTCCTCTTCATCCATCTCCCCCGCGTCCGCCAGCGCCACCTCCCTGCAACGGATGCAGTTGCACGCAAACCCCTTCTCCTCGACACGTCTCAGGACCAGTTCGCGGAGATTCCCGCTCCTAACCCCGCCGAGGATCTCATGGGCGGGGATCTCTCGCTGGATCCGCATGATCCTGTGCCATCTCGGAACGAACCTCTTCATCTCGCTCAACAGTTCGACCGTCGTTTCGAGGTCGTAGGGGGTGTACCTTCCCGCCTCAAACTGCCTCGCGAGGGAGGTGCCGCCGACAACGAGGGTGGGATAGACCTTCATCATGTCGGGCCTGAGGGCTTCGTCGCTGAAGAGCCTCTCCAAGTCCTCAAGGTCGCTCTGGGGGTCTGCGCCCGGGAGGCCCGGCATCATGTGGGCGGTGACCTTCAGCCCCGCGTCGCGCGCGGCTCTGAAGGCTCTGATGGAATCATCCGCTGTGTGGCCCCTATTGCTCTGTGCGAGCACCTCATCCCTCAGGGACTGGACGCCTATCTCTAGCCGCGTCACGCCGTAGACGAGCATCGTGTCGATCTGCTCGGGCTCGCACCAGTCAGGCTTCGATTCCAGGGTGAGCCCGACGCATCTGCTCTTCGCCACCTCATTCCTGCCCTGCGCCTCTCCGAGCGATGTCGAGTCTGAGCCATTCAACCCATCGAAGACACCCCGGACGAACGCGAGCTGATAATCGAGGGGGACGGCGATGAACGTCCCGCCCTCGATGATCGCCTCAACTTTGCTGATGTCGTGGCCATTGTTCGCATACTTCTCAAGGGATGTGCTCACCTGGCCGCGCGGGTCGAAATCCGATAGGAGGGCGGCCTTCATCCCGGGACTTTCTCGCACGTAACTCTGCGGCGTTCCTTCTCTGGGTCCGCCTGGGCAGAAGGTGCAGGTGCCGTGAGGGCAGGCAAATGGGGCGGAGAATGCGGTTACGACGACGATCCCGGAGGCGCTCCTCCTCGGATGAACCCTCAGGAGATCTCCGAAGGTCTTCCTTCTGTCCGGGGGGAGCGCTGCCAGAATCTCTGCGTTCGAGAGGTAACGGTTCAACGGAAAGAGTCGGGAGGCCTCTCCCTTCGCTCGGTCAAGCTCTCTTCGAGACGAAATTCGGTTCGAGAGCAGTCTCTCGACTACGAATGAGCGCGCCCTGTTTGAAGCCGAGAGTAGCTCTTCGGTCACGTCCTAATCCAGTTCTGCCCTGGCTTCCTCTTTAGGTTGAAGCGCTTCTCGTAGGTTCTCCTGTTCCTAACCTTCGGTACCGCGCTAGCCTTGGGCTTCGCTTCCAGTTTTGGAGTCTGACTGCGGACTAAAGGGTGCGGTTGCGCATTTCCCCGCCTTGGTGACTGGAGGCAGACAGCACGAGGCTGCTCTGCTGACTCCCGTGGGTCGGCAACTTGTTTTCTCGAACCTCCTTGGGTCATCTCATCTCGCTGCTGCTTTAATCCTTTGTGGCAATTCTCGGAGACAGTCTCAGACGGGGGAGTTTGGGTTGGAACGAGAAGTAAAGACGAGCCTCGTCTCGTCAATAATGGAGACAACGAGTTTGTTCAGCGTGCACCGGTTCGCTCGTCTATCCGTCCGTTCGCAATCAGCAATCAGCACTCTCAGGAGTTGAAGGGCACCGACCCCTTAGGAGGTGGACGGGCGCTCATGTTAAGAGCTCGTCCTTCTTCCTATAACCTTTAAGCAGACTGGGAGGAGGCGATACTCGAAGGAGCTTGGCGAACGACGGCGTAATCTACGAGACTGAGGCGGGGCTGATTCTTCTTAGCGGCGACACGATACTCCAATCCCTCCCGACTGACGAGGAGAAGCTTAGCAGAAGTGAAGCTTACAGGCGGTTGGGAGAGAAGGCGAAGGAGAGAGGAATCTCGGGTCTGAAGGTGCGCAGCCGCGAGGCGGCCGATTCGCTCAGAGATTCGGGATTGCAGCCAACCATCCTCGGGGAGGGGGAGGTCCAGGCCCTGGACGAGAAGAAGGTGAAGCTGATGGTCTCCTCCGGACTTGTGTTGGATGAGCAGGAGGCAATCGCGATGATCAGAAAGACGGCGATCGGGGCAGCGGAGGATGTGATCAGGGAGGAGTCCTCGCGCACCGACCTGCATCTCGTCCAAGCCATCCAGGGACTCGACGACCTCGACAAGTTTCTCAACAACACGATGACGCGGGTCTCGGAGTGGTACGGCCTTCACTTTCCTGAGCTGACCCAGATGATACAGGACAATCTCTTCCTCTGCAAGTTAATCGTGGAGAGGGGGAGGAGAGACGGTTTCAACCGAGAGGGGCTGGATGGCAAGGGAATGAGCGAGAAGAAGGTTGAGGCGATTCTGACCGCGAGTGAGAGGTCGAAAGGGGGGGAGCTGTCAGACAGGGACCTCGAGAGGATAAAGGGGCTGGCAGAGCTAGCGATACGCCTGAGCAGTGAGAGGGAGAAGTTGAACGGCTATGTGGAGTCGGGCATGAAACGGATCGCTCCGAACACCTTTGTGGTCGCCGGACCGACGATCGGAGCGAGACTGATGGCAAAGGCCGGGGGGCTGGACAGGCTTGCAGTCCTCCCAGCTAGCACAATCCAGATTCTCGGAGCCGAGAAGGCGCTCTTCAGGTCTCTCCGCACGGGGGCGAGGCCCCCAAAGCACGGGATACTCTTCCAACACCAGGAGGTTCACACCGCTCCAAAGTGGCAGAGGGGGAAGATTGCAAGGACGATCGCCAACAAGGTTGCGATCGCTGCGCGGATTGATTACTACAGGGGGACTGAAGAGGCTGGGCTGAGGAGCACCCTCGAGGAGAGGCTTGACCAGATCAAGGTGAAGTACAAGGAGCCACCTCCCCCGAGGAGCTTTAAGCAGAAGAACAGGGAGCTACCTCCCCCGAGGAGCTTTAAGCAGAAGAAACGGATGAGATGAGAAACCTCTGGAGGGGGGAGGAGGCGGGAAGGGTGAGGCTGGCGACGAGGAGTCTCGCTCCGGGGACACGAGCGTACAATGAGGAGCTTCTGAAGATAGGCGGGGAGGAGTACCGAACTTGGGACCCCTACCGGAGCAAACTCGCAGCCGCGTTGGTCAAGGGATTCCCCGATGGTGTGATTCAGGAGGGGGAAAGGGTGCTTTACCTGGGCACCTCGACGGGCACCACACCATCACACGTGTCTGACCTCATCGGCGAGCGAGGTCTCCTGATAGGAGTCGAGTTCGCCCCGAGGGTGGCGAGAGAGTTCGTCGAGAACGTGGCGAGGGTGAGGGGCAATGTGATTCCGTACGTCGCAGACGCGAGAGAGCCGGACGCGTACAGCACGATTGGGAGGGTCGACCTCGTCTACTGCGACATCGCACAGCAGGACCAGACGGAAATCGCGATTCAGAACTGCAGGGTTCATCTCAGGACCGGGGGGAGGCTGATGCTCGTGGTGAAGTCGAGGAGCATCGACGTAGTTCGAGAACCGGAAGAAATCTTTCGGGAGGAAAGAAAGAAGCTGGAGGAGGCGGGTTTCGAGGTCATTCAGGTCGTGGGGCTCGAGCCGTTCGAGAAGGACCACGCTATGATTCTCGCGCGGTTTCGAGGCTAGGTTACAGCTTAAGCTGCAGGATTCTCAGCCAGCTCTTCCAGCTCTTCCTCGTGAAATCAGGCATAGAACCCTCCCTCTCGAACCACTGTGAAAGGAACTTCATCGTGTACCTGATGTCGGCGTGATGTTCAGCGACAACCTCGCACCGTCTCTCGGTCAGCTCCAACAGCTCGTCCCTGAAGCGCACCGGATTGGTGTCGGGAGCGTCTACAATGACTTTCTTCGCTCCTAGCTGGTCGATTACGCGTGCCATGTAGGTGGCCTCGAGATAGTTCAGCTTTCGGTACTTCTTTCCGTGCTTCACGTACTCGTCTATCTCTGGGGGCAGGATGTAGGCTGGTACGGCGTAGGTGGTTATGCGTAGAATCTCCGGGTAGAGTAACCCTCTCTGTCTAGGAGTCAGGAGCTTCGAGTCTTTGACTCCGAGATCAATCAGTTCCTTCACGCCTTCTCTCCCCGCCGAAACACCGGCGACTACGAGCGGGCCCGCAACCGAACCCCTTCCGGCCTCGTCCACCCCGCCAAGGATCAAAGCGTGTCCCTGACGCTTATCTCCGACCCGACTCGCCGCGTGATCTCGGGGACGAGTGAGTCTCGGTTCTCGAGGCCCACTACGACGGTCGCCTCACCGGACATGCCCTTGAGCTCCTCGATGAGAGGGTCGTTCATCCTCTCGTGAACGACCGCTAGAATTGGCTTTCCGCTTGTGATGCAGACACGAAGGCTCCGCCGAAAGTCCGGGCTTGTCAACTCCATCGGCCCGATCTCGTCGATGACTATCAGGTCTGCCTCCTTCGCGGCCCTCTCGAGTGCCCTCCCCCCCACAGCGGAGAGGTCGTTCAGGTTTACCCTGTACCTCCCGACCCGTGGCCCCAGCCTTCCTGTGACTGACGCGAGCTCCCCTTCGTCGTCCGTCAAGAGGTCGCGGATACGAAAGCCTACCCTCTGGCCGCTAATCCTCTTCTCGGAGGTCACGCAACCACCTACGACGATGCCCCTCGAACGGAGGTTGAGGATGACTTTCGAGAACAGTGTCGACTTTCCCATTCCGGGAGGACCCGTCACGAGCCAGACGCTACTCCGTCTCGCCAAGGGTGAAGCAGTGTTTAAGATGCGTCTAAAAGCCTTCCAGACCCATGAGCTCCCTCCGAAGAATCGTCGAGGGAAGGACGACCCTCTTCGTTCCCGCCGCGAGTCTCACGAGGAGCGAGCCACCAACCACTCCCTTCTTCTTCAACCCCGCGGCGAGCGTAAACAGAGACATCTCTGTCGCGATCAGCGAGGCGGTCAGGGGCGTGACGTTTTGCGACAGTCTCGCGGGAGTGGGAGCGAGAGGCGTCAGGGTGGCGAACGAGCTCTCGCGTCGGATGGATGTAACGATGGTCGACTTCAATTCTTCGGCGCTGAGGGTAGCTCAGAGGAGCGCCAGAGCGAACTCCTTGAGATGTGACTTCGTCAAGAGCGAAGCCAACACCTTCCTCTTCTCTAGGTTCAGGCGCGATTCGAAGTTCGACTTCGTCGAAATCGACCCCTTCGGCACACCCGTCCCCTACATACAGGGAGCCTTCGGCGCGGCCGCCGACGGCGGGGTCGTCTCCCTCACCTCCACGGACACCGCGGTCCTCTGCGGAGTCTACCCGGAGGTGTGTGGGAGGCGATACTCCTCGCTGCCCCTGAAGAACGAATTCAAGCACGAGACAGCACTGAGAATTCTCCTGAACGCCTGCAGGAGGATTGCGGGAATGAATGACATCGGGATCGAGCCAATCGCTGCCCATAGCACCAGGCACTACCTTAGGGTCTATGCGCGGGTGAGGGCAGGCGCGGCCCAGGCAGACCGGAGCCGCGCGCAGGAGGGATTCATCTCTTCCTGCGAGAGATGCGGAGAGAGAGGCGCTTCGAGCCTTCCGATGGTGAAGTGCGATGGATGCGGCGCCGGGATTCTCTCCGCCGGACCACTCTGGATAGGGCCTCTGACCGACCCTCGAGTCGTAAGTGCTGCCCTGAACGTCTCCAGGAGATGCAATCTCGGCGGAGGGGCGAAGGCGCTTGACGCGCTTCTCGGCGTGGAGTATTTCCCGCCGTTCAGCTACAGCGTGGAGAGAATCAGCTCAGCTCTCAGGGTTCCCGGCGTGTCACAGTCGCAGGTGATGGGAAGGCTGGCTTCAAACGGATACAGAGTAATGAAACAGCCCTTCGAAAAGACCGGCTTCAAGACGGAGGCAACCTACGGGGCGGTCGCGGAGGCCGTCTCTGCTGTGTCGAGAGACGCGGGTCTGGAGAAAGCACCCCTCCACGCGAGACCGACGTAGTACAATTCCGAACTCTCCCTCCGGCTCGCTCGCGGCTTCATCGTTCTTACTTCCTCGAACCTCCCGATGAGCCCTCTTTTCACCTC
>VBPP01000199.1 GCA_005877365.1 Nitrososphaerota archaeon | reverse complement strand
TCAACAGCCAGGTCCCTGACCTAAATGAAAAGGTACAGCTGGGATTCATCGACCAGGGAGATGCTTGGCTATACACAATTCCTTACCAGATGTTCCAGAAGAAATGGAAATTCGATTCAAGACAGCTGAGGTCTTACTTTCTAAGAACGAGCAGAGTCGAAAAAATAAGGCAGGAAGCGCCCACCACTTAGTGGTGAGTGCCCCCACCTATGTCGTCTAGTGGCGATATCGACAATCCAAAGTGAGTCGCCACCACTGCTAGGAGTGGCAACGCCACCGAGAATGCCAACAAGGCCAGTCGGATCTTCTGTTCCGTTCTCATGTTTCGGCGTGTTCGCGCCACCAACTTCTGTGTTAAGTATTTCCACTAAATCCCCGCATGAACCTGATGAAACGCCTCTCCGAACGTGATACGACTCCGGATGGCTTGATCGTATACCCGTGTGATGTCGAAGGCGAGAACTTCGCATCGTCTAGAAGTTGAACTGCTTAGGACTCGCGTGGGCGACGGCGAAGCGATTTGCGTGTGCCCTCGCGACGTCGACCCGGCTCAGGACTTGCTTTCAAGGTGAGCCCCGAGCTTTATCAGACGCGTCGTTCCCTTGCTGGGCATCACCATGACGACGTCCTTCACTCCCACCCTGACCCCTCTGCGGTCTTCCGTCACGCCGTAGAGCCTTGCATCCGCATCTCGGACTAGCTTGACTCTGACCTCGCTCTCCCAAGGGATGGTATACCTCAGAGGCTGCAGAGACGAGCCGTCCCTCGAGGTGAACGTCGGGACGATGTGGCAGACGCCGATCTCGTCGACGCCGATGAGCGTGTAACGGCCGCTCTCCAGCCAGTCCCCCGTCCTGATCTTATCCGGGTAGGAGTAGTAGCCCGTCGAGCCGGCCCTGGTGCAGATCGCGATGCCGTCTCCAATCGCCGACTCGCCGAAGGATTGACCACCGCTCACCTCGACTCTGTACCTGAGGCCGTTGCTCTCAACGCCCCTCTGAAGGTAGACGTCCGAGAAGACCTCCCCCAGCTTTCTTGCGTTCTTGCGGACCTCAAGCCGCTTGTGTCGTACGATCGTGTATCTTCCGTCGCGAATGCCGATTAGCGCGTCCTCGAGCTCGTCGAAGTAGGCCTCCGCTAGGAACGCCTTTGAGCCCGTCGCCTGGCCCGACCTCACGCCCACGAAGAGGAGGGGGATGTTCTGCATCCTTCCGTAGTAGCTGAAGACGCCGTCCCCCCCGATCACGACGCCAATCTCCGGGTTCTCTGTCGAGAACCTCAGACCCGCCCTCCGGAGGACATCCTTTACCGCTCCGACAGAGACCTTGGGTCTCTCGCGGTCCAGAAGCACCGTCGCCCTCAAGCGTCAGCCCCCGCTTGACATGTACTCGAGGATGCTTCCCTGCGCCTTCACCCTCTCCCTCTCTTCTCCCTTCGAGTCGATGTACCTCGTCGCCCGCTCCCTGACCTCGAGCTGCTGCGGGGACGCCTCCCCGAGCATCTGAAGCATCTTGAGGGAATTCTCGACGGCGAACCCGTGGAAATGATTGTTGAAGTAACCGTAGACACGCTTGACTTTCTTCGCCACCTCCTTCACCTTCGGGACCCATGGGGTGAGCTCCTTCTCGCTGTACCTATAGTTGTACCAGGGGCGGCTGCCCCTCCCGTGCCATCTCACGAAGGCGAAGTCGGCGGTCACGACGGGGTCGGGGGGGAGGAGAGGCTCGTCAACGATCGTGTTCGCGACGTTGTGCTCCGTCAGCATCTCCCAAACCGACTGTTTCAGCCAAGAAGGGTGCCGAAACTCGATCGCGAAGATGATGTCTTCGGGGATAATCTCTAGGAATCTCCTGACTCTCTCGCCGTCCCTCTCCTGGGTGCAGCTGGGGGGGAGCTGGATGAGAAGGGGGCCTAATTTCCCGCTCGCGATCAGGGGTTTCATCAGTCCGAGAAACCGCAGCAGGTCTGCCTCGGCCCCCTTTTCGACGTCTAACACCTTGTCGTGGGTGATGACCTTGGGCAACTTCGCCGAGAAGACGAACCCCTTAGGGGTGTACCGAGCCCAGCCATGAACGAGCCCCTTGCTCGGATATGCGTAGAAGGTCGAGTCTACTTCGACGGTGTTGAAGACCTTGGAGTAGTACGAGAGCTTGTTCGTGTTGCCCGAGGGATAGAAGACGCCACTCCACTCATTATAGGACCAGCCCGAGGTCCCCACGTAGAGCTCTGCCATCAGTCCTCGGTGAAACTTGATTCTAACTCGATTTAAGTTGATGGGTGGAGATTCAGCAGCTCGCGGCGGGTCCACGTGACAAGACTAACTCGAGCTTAGGCGCATCCTATTCCGCCGTACTCATCTCATCCTTCGCACGATCCTCCCTTACCCTCGGTGGGGAGTCCGGGGCCCCGTCGTAAACCTCCGAGACCCCGTCGAATGCGGCCATGCCAACGGGGGCTCTAAAGGAGAGGTACCCAGCCGGGTTTCCTGGACCAGCTGGCAACCGCGTCGTGAGCGTGTATCGACTCCAGAGCTCTCGCGCTGACGAAGAGGGCATTGGGGAAACGCTTCACACACTCCCTTACCAAGTCCTCGGCGAACTTTGGATTCCCCTGAGCCTCGAGGATCTTCTTAGCCTCCTCAACACGCTTCAGCTCCTCCCTCGGTATCGCCGAGAAGCATTCCTGTAGCTTCCCCACCGCATCCGCGATCTCCAGCGCTCCCCTGCTCCTGAGAGCCAGGGTGAGCTCGGCCCTCTGCATATGCCCCACTCCGATCATCTTCTTGCTACACGGGCAAGCCGTCATGCCCGTCGCCGTGAACTGATAGGTCACCGCTCCTCTCTCCGTCGTGCTGATAGCCACCTTCACGAACTGGTCTGAGTAGGGCATCTCGAAGAGGCACGAAACCATGGTTTCGGGCTGACTCTCGTTCACCTCTCTGCAGATCGACCTTAACCATCCTTCCAGACTCCTGGACTTTCGGGTTGTAGCCGCCCGGACGAGCCTGCTCATGTGAACGCCCCTGTGCAGCCCGGTCGATGTCATGATGGTCAGGGTGACGGGGAATGTGATCTTTCCATTCTGAAACAGGACTCTGAGGTTCGAGACGCCTGCGCGGACAGCTATCGCCGCAGGCTCCTCCTGCACATCGAATGATGTATCTATGACCTGGGAAGATGCGCCGACCTTCGGGTCTCCTGCTCGATTCAAATCTCGTCAACCGATTTTCGTGTGGTTTTTAGTGTTTCCGCTCTCTCTTTGCGAGGCTCGACTGACCGGCCAGAAGCCCCGCCCTCTCCGGTAACCAAAAAACGCTCTCGAAGACAGTATTGGTCACCCAATATAAGCCTGTCGACGCCCAATATTTCCGAGGAGGAGTGCAGAGCAAGACGACTCCCCGAGTCGTAGAAGCGCCTATGCCAGGCGTAGCGGATCACTAACCCCGGCTTCCGAGAAGGCCTTCGCCCTCTTCCTGCAGCCTTCGCACTCTCCGCAGTGTCGGCTGCCTTCCCTGTAGCAGCTCCAGGTGCGCTCGAGAGGAACCCCGAGGCCTGCCGCGAGCGAAACGACTTCTGCTTTGCTCTTGAGCTGCAGAGGGCGCAGAACGGTCGTCCTTCTCTCCCCGAGCAGCCTCGAGCCCGCCCAGATTGCCTTCTGAAAGCTCTCGAAGAAGGCGGGACTCGTGTCAGGAAAGACCTCGACGTCCTCCCTGTTGTGCCCGCCGATGATGTAGTCGGCACCCACCTCCTCCGCGTACGAGGCCGCGACGCTGTAGAAGATGCCGTTTCTCATCGGGATGTAGGTCGGCGGGAGGTCTCTGAAATTGCGACGGTCCTTCATATCACCCGCCTCCTTCAGTTGCGGAATCTCGAAGACTCTGTGCTCCTCCACCCCGGCAAGTCCGGATATCGCCCGTGCCGCGCGCAGTTCTCCTTCGGCTATCCTGTGAAACTTGACTGTGAGTGCACGGTTCCTGTACCCCTTCTTTCTTGATAGGTAGAGGCAGGTCGCTGAGTCGATTCCGCCCGAGAGTAGGACTATCGCGTCCTTCGTCGCTTTTCGCCCTCTCTGCGGTGTACCTCCGCAAGGAGGTGAGTCCCCTTGTTCAAACCCTCGTAGACGTAGACTCCCACCGCACGAATATTATCGGGCATCTTGGGCGCTATCCTCGTAATCAATTCCTGTGCGAGATTCTCGACGGTCGCTTCTCCCTCGAGGAGGAGAGCGGTAGCCTTCGGTACTCTGAGTTCGAAGTCTCCGTGAACCGTCGTGAACTTCAGGTTTATGTGGGTGGCGTCCCTCCCAGCGACGTACCTCTCGCTGATGAAGAGCTTGTGGTCCATCTCTCTGATCGCCTCTCGAATTATGGGCTTGGCGTCGTTGAAGTCGATGACCATCCCGTCCTTGGGTACCCCCACCAACTCGATGAGGGCGGATGACGTATGGCCGTGCATCACGGAGCATTTCTCTGTCTGAGGGAGGATGTGGGCGTAGTCGAAGTTGAACGAAGGGTCGTCGAGAAAGATGGTCTGTAAGCGTCCGTCGTCGAGTTCGCCGACTTGAAACGCCCTGATTCCCGAATCGAGTCTGTCGCCCTTCGTCTTGCTTCTCTCGATAACGATACACTTCTTCCCGGATTGTAGCAGGCTTGCCTGGTCCCCCTCTCTCGGCCTCTTCTCAATCAGGATTATGGTGTTATCGAGGACGAAGTCCGCCACGAGACTCGTCTTTGGGAGCCGGACCCCCGTTGCGTAATGCGACCCGAGGGAATCCAGAATTTCAGCGATAAGTGCGTGAATCTCGGTCGGGAACGTCTTGCCGCCTCGCCTGTAGACCCTGGTGTAGCCCCCTCGATTGAGCTCCCTCAGCCTGGGGGCGAGGCTCTCAAGCAGGTTCTTTTGCACGGTTTTCGTCAGTTACGATTTCCCTTATAGCGTTTCTTGTTCGGGGCTGGGAGAGTTGGTGCGGCCTGCGGGATTCCAACGAGTCTCTCCCCTAGTCCAAACATCGCTCTTGATCTGGCGCAGAAGACTGACAGAGTCATGACGAATCGCAAAAGTTGTAATCATCTAACGAGGCAACCCTCTTCCGATAAGGCCTGCATTCTGTTTCATCATCTTGAGTATGTATCATCACCCTAGCTTTCAGGCGTCTCTCATCGATGCCTTTAGTCTGAAGAAATCTCATAAAGGTCGAAACCAATCTGGGATCAGAGCCACAAACTCAACGCGTCGATCCCGTTCTCTCTTGCTGCCTTCACACCAGTATTAGTGCCTGCGCGTCAAGATCCACATCAAAGAAAGTCCAGGGATTATTTATGCACCCATCAATCTTGTCATTTTACACCATTAGATTTCATTTATACGGGCCTGGTGGTCCGTTACGTTTCGTGCGGCCGTGATCCAGCCTGGTTAGGATGGGGGCTTCCCATTCTCATGAGGAGAGAGCCCCTTGCCCGGGTTCAAATCCCGGCGGCCGCACCTCAGCAACTCTGAAGAAGTCCTCTTCCCGATCAATGCTTCGGTATGCCCTGAATTAGTCCTTGGTTGTACGACCTACTCTGTGAAGTCGCTAACCTGGCTCTCTTCTATTACTCGGGCGAGCGCCTCCCCCATCTTCCTGTAGCCCGAGGGGTCTGGATGAAGGCCGTCCGGCGACCTCGCAAGCTTGCTCGGGTCGTCTGGGTCGGAGACGGCGGCGCTTGTGTCGCAGAAGAGTGTGCCCATGATATGTGAGACCCTCCTAATCCAGTCGTTGAGCGCCGCGAGGGACTTGTAGTCGGCTTGGCTCATGGTGTTGTACGGCAGTACGGTCGCGGCGACGGTTCGGATTCCGGCTCTGATCGACCGCTTGTGCATTGCCACAAGATTCTCCTCGATCGAGTCCAGGGTGCGCCCCTGGTAGAGGTCATTCACGCCCGCGAGGATAATTGCGTAATCGCATTCCTCTCGCAGGACGTCTCGTTCAAGCCTTTCACGGATCTCATCCGACCTCTGGCCGTTGATGCCTCGATTAAGGACGAGCCATTCGGGATGAAGCTTCATCATCCAGTAGGCGTACTGGCTCTCGACGTCTCCCCGACCGTCCGGGGGGGCCTCGAGGGGGGACTCAAAACCCGGTGTGCCTGCGGTTGTGGAATCACCCAGGGCGACGATTTTTAGAGGGAGGTTCAAGAGGGTTCGTCGGCACGATGCAGCTCTCTTCGTTTATTCCTTTCTGTCCAGGACCTTGACGGCCTCGTCGGATACGACGAGCCTATCCGTCGCCACGATTTCGCTCAGCTGGAATAGGATAAACCTCGCGAAGGTGATGCCACTCCTCTCTTTTCGATAAGACGCGCTCTCGATCTTGGTGAGTGCCATCCTAAGCTCGGTTACTGTCTGCAACGATTTATGCGCCGTCGTTGCGATTAGAGTAATTGCTAATTAAGAAATATGGAGTAGAAACTCAGATTTCTTGCATGTCTTCTCAGTTACTCGCTATGGTTCTGAGAGTCTCCATCGCCTCCTTCACGTGCTTTTTCGGATTGAGCTGGGAGGCAAAGATGTGCCTTACGATACCACTCCTATCGATGATGTACGTGACCCTTCCTGGTATCAGCCCTAGGGAGGACTCGACCCCGTAAAGGCTTCTCACCCTCTCTCCCTCGTCGCTCAGCAGTGTGAAAGACGCGTTGCACTGCGAGGCGAAGCTCTCGTGTGACTCGACGGTGTCGGAGCTCACACCGATTACCTCCGCCCCCAACTCCTTGAACTCCTCGTACCGCTCGCTGAATGACTTCGTTTCGGTGGTGCAGCCGACCGTGAAGTCCTTCGGGTAGAAGTACAGCACGATGCTCCGTTTCCCGAGAAAGTCTTTCAGAGAGACGACCCCCCCGGACTGGTCGGGAAGGGTGAAGTCTGGAGCTCTGTCCCCTACCTTAACCTTCATGGTGCGGCGACCTCTTGCCGGGAATTAACCCTTACGTTCCTTCGGTGTACTTCCTTAGAGACAGGGAGCCGTTCCTGATTTCGAGCTCGTATGTCTCGTTGACGTCAAGCCTCACTCCAAGCATGTCGTACTCCGTCTCAGTGAGGACCATCACGATTTTCGCGAAACCCATCTCCCTCACCTGTGGGACAAAGCCCATCGACTGGAACTGCGAAATTATCCCCTGGATTACTCTCCCCTCCTCTGTGCCCGCGAACTGGTTCACCTGTCCCCTCTCCCTTAGCTCGACAAGCTCGATTTGTTTCGACGGCATTCCCGTGAGCGGGTCTGGGACGCTGCTTATTCGCTGAACTCTCACCCTTGTCATGGGGTAGCGTCCCCGATTCTAGGGTATAAAATGAGTTCGGAGAACGCTCGTCGCCGCAGTATTGATGCAGGGTTCGCTTCTTCTTCTTCTTCTTCTACTCGCCCTGCGCTTCGGAGGGGAGGTTCGCTTGCTGAGGCTCCACGCCCTCCTCGTCCTGCGGCTGGACACTATCCCCCGCGGGGGTCTCCTGCGCCGAGGTGGTCATCAGCTCCTCCACATACTCGGGCGTTATCACCCTGGCCATCGAGAGGTTGACGAGGCTGTTCGTCGAGGCATCTCCGTTCACTCGTCCGATCCTCCCTCTGAGCTGTCTCCACTTCAGCCTGCTGTTGCCACTCTTCGAGGTGTAGATGATTCCGAGTATGTCCCTCGCGTTGATGAAAGTAATGTCCCTGATCTTCTTCAGCGTGACCTTGTCCGCCGCCTCGATGTAGATAGAGCCCGGCTCTTCTTCCTTCTCAGGGAAGACCTCAGGGTCGCGCATGTACGACTCGGGAATGAAGGACCTGCAGGTGCTGTTTACCAGAAACCTCCTGAAACTCTCGAGGTTGCAGGTGACATCGATCTCGACCATGGGGGGTGGACTGATGTCCTCGAAACCCCGCTGGCTATAAACTCATAGTCGGTTCGATATCTTCGCGGGTGAGTGGGTGGGTAGGGAGGCCGACCCGAACTGACGGTGACTACGGCGGTCGCAAAGGAGGGCGGTTTCACAGCTCCTCGTCCATGCCTAAATACTCAGCGCCTCAGCTCTCGAACGATTCCTGTTGTCGTGCACTCTGCTTGCGTGAAGCAGGACCGCCGCGACGGCCTCATCTTCCACGGGGGGTCGTGAAGGTGAACCACAGGCAGTCAGTGTCCCGAGCCCTTCCATCAGCGAAAACGCCTCACTCCCCGCTTAGGACTTACTGAGCTTCGTTGAACC
>VBPP01000198.1 GCA_005877365.1 Nitrososphaerota archaeon | reverse complement strand
ATGACTGGAAGGAGAGGGTGCACCTCCAGGCTGGGAAGAGACCGCTCTATCTCAGGCTAGAGTGCTCTGAAAGTAGCCCCACGAGTGCGGTTGATGCCGCTCTGCTCGAGCTTGATGGGGTCATCCTGGATGAAGATCGAGATTGCGCTGGGCGGCTAGAATTGGAGGTTGCGACTTCCGAGGTCGATGCGGCGCTCAGGAAAGTCTTGAGAGAGGGATTGCCACTTCGAACGAACTTCGATGTCATAGCGATGGGTGAGAGGGTCAGGCTCTCGAGCGATGTATTCAAGCTCTGTGCACTTGGGGCCGACGCGGTGGGGATCAGCACGGCAGCGACTCTGGCCGTAGGATACGAGAAGGAGGAGGATGCTTCGTTGCTTGATGAAGAGCAGGTAAAAGATCGGCTCGAGAACCTGATGCTCGCGACAGGACGAGAGATCAAGCTTCTGGCCGGAGCGGCCGGAGTAAGTAGCCTGTTCACGACCCTGGTTGGTAACAGGGAACTCCTGAGAGCGGTTGACATGGAGCCAGCGGTGAGAAGAAGGCTGAGAATCAAGCCAGCGGGTCTTGGCTAGATGGAAGAATTCACGCCGGTGGTCAAGGACGGATGCGGAGTCTTCGGCGTCCTCAGGAAGGAGGGCGCGGAGAGGATAGGCAATTCCGTTGCGCTAAGGGCCATCGAGTGCGTCAGGTACAGGGGAAGCAGCCTGGGCGCCGGTTTCGCCGCCTTCACGAACCGAGAAGAACCGAGACCGCCTGCGAGGATAAAGGTCTTCGTCGATGGCAAGGAGAGCCTTCAGGAAGTGCGGGATCACCTCTCGGAGTATTCGAAGAGGGGATTGAGGATGCTATCGGAAAGCCTCCCCGATTCTACGACGAAGGGGGTTTTCACCGTCTATGAGGTTCTCGTAGATTCGCCCGATGAACTCCTCTTCGAGGCCACAAACACCCTGAACGTGCTCATGAGCAAGGAGGGGATACGCGCTAGAGTCTACTCCTCCGGTAGATACGTGAACGTGTACAAAGATGTAGGCTATCCACGCGAGGTCGCCAAGAAGTGCAATCTGGTTGAAGACAGGGTCTTCGCCGATGCATGGCTCGCCCACACCAGACAGCCCACGAACTCTCCCGGCAGGTACCCCATCTGGTCCCACCCGTTCTCTTCCGTTGAGTTTGCGATTGTTCACAACGGAGACATCAGCTCCTACGGGGCCAACATGGAGTTCCTGAAGTCCGTCGGAATTACAAAACACGTCGGCACCGACAGCGAGGTTGTCGCGCAGCTGCTTGACCATCTGGTCAGGGTAAGACGATTGAGCGTGCGCGACGTCGCTGCGCTTCTATCCAATCCGTACGAGCGTCGCCTGGATGGGGCCATTCATGGCGCAAGAATCAGGGAGCTGATCATCCGGCTGAGAGGGGCGCAACTCGATGGTCCCTTCACGATCGTAGCCGGCTACTGCGACGGTCAAGACACATACCTGTTGGGGCTGACTGACAGGTCAAAATTCCGGCCGATAGTGGTCGGCGAGGACGACGGAAGATACTTCGTGGCGAGCGAAGAAGGTCAGATTAGGACTCTATCTCCCGAGGCAAGAGTCTGGACAATCGAGCCCGGAAGGTTCTTCCTGGCTTCGCTCAAAAGAGGCATAATAGAGCCGGGTCGGAGAGACAGAGAGCTCTTCATGGGATATTCCGTCAGGCGCGAGCTCGATCGATTCCCGCAAGATCGAGCCTTCTTCGCGCACGACGTCATTGACGCGAAGGGCCTATCCTATGCAGCACTGAACGAGTCGATCCTTCAAGTGATGGCCGACGGGAGAAGAGAGGTGAAGGTCACCAACTTACAAGGTCAGAGATACATCGGCGTAAACCTCCAGAAGCCCGAATTCCTCGGCGCAAGAATCATACTTTACGGGTACCCGGGCAACTGCCTCGCAAACTTCAACAGCGGTCTGCAATTCATCGTGCACGGGAACGCAGCAGATGATGTTGGTGACGCAATGCACGCGGGGAGAGTCATCGTGCATGGCGATGCGAGAGACGTGATAGGGCAGGCCCTTCAGGGAGGCGACATCTTCGTGAGGGGTAGCGTCGGGAACAGGGCCGGGATACAGATGCGCGAGTACCGGGAGAGGAAACCATGCATGATCGTCGGTGGAAGGGCTGACGATTACTTGGGGGAGTACATGGCTGGCGGCATCATAGCCATTCTGGGGCTGAACAGGAGAAGAAACCACGAGGGCTCGCTTGCGGGGAGGTTCGCCGGTACCGGGATGGTGGGCGGGAAAATCTTCATTCGATCCATGGTCAGAGACGACGAGGTGGGCCTGCCGCCCCCCAGAGAGGACGTCCTGAACTACCTGTACTCGCTACACCTCGATGGGATGCTCGGGGCGGAGGAGTACAGGTCCGTCATCGGTCAGGAGACGTTGGATTACTTCGCGTTGAAGAAGCGTCTTCCCTCCATTGCATTCTCGAAGATCGAGAGGATCTTCTCCGGCAAGTACGTCAAGCCAATCTCGTCAGACTACAGGGAACTGGACAGCGACGAATATCGACTCTTGGAGTCGAGGCTCACGGACTACTTCGAGACGTTTGGGTTGACCAAGCGCCTCTTCGAGGAGGTCATCACCTCGAAATTCACAGTCATAGCGCCTTACGAGAGCACAAGACCAGAAATTCATCGGGCAGAATCACAAGTAGTCGAGGAGTAACCTCCACCACCTACCGCCCAACGGGAGGATGATATCATGGCGGAGGGTTCGGGGTTCGCCAGGAAGTGGAACCTGACTATTTGCTTATCTCCCTCAATCGCCAGATTCCGAAATCCCCGACTGTCTGGGGCGTCTCGACGTCTTTGTACCACTTTTTGCTCGTCCCCAACTTGGACCTGACTCTCCAGCCTAGGGATTTGGGATGATCCTCAATGGCGGGCAACAGTCCCTCCTCTATCTTGCTTGCTATCTCCTCTCTCTCCGCAGATGAGACCCGAGCAGGGTCTATGTGCACCTCCTGACCCCGGTCGTCCAGACTCTCGACGATTGAGGCCATCTTCTTCAAGTTCGTCGTCGCAGTGTAGTAAAATCCCCAGTCCTCAGAAAGGAGCTCGGCGATGTACTTGGAATTGATCATATCGGCGTCCTCGCCCTCTTCCGAGACCTTGTGAGCTTTGATTAGGAGAAGGCAATCCTTGAGGTCCTTCTCACTGAACGATACCCACATCTGTATCTTCTCCAGGAGCAAATCGGCAGGCGTGATGCTGAGAGGGTCGATCTCCAGTCTAGCTCGAAAGTCGATCGGATGATTGGCTATGAGCAGTTTGTCCATCATTACGTCCACTGTAAAATACCCATCCGGGTGATAGTAGATTTGTCGCTGAGAAACAGACGTCGACAGAGTCGTCCTCCTCTTGGTATATCCCAGTTGTCCCGTGAAGAAATCAGCCAGCCTATCCCTCTGCTTAAGACGTCCAGCGAAATCGAGGTCGGTGTACTCTTGTTTCCCCTCAACCAGCCTTCCGAGTTTCTGGGCGAAGCTTCTTTCGTTGAGGCAGTGTAGCGCGATGCCAACCCCTCCCATCACCCGCAGAGTCACGTCCGAACTCTTCGACTTGTTGACTATGCGACTCGCTTCATCTAGGAAGACTTCGGTCGGGATGACGCCATTCCACTCCGGTCGCAGCTTTCTATAGGGTGCTTCGATGGCCGCCAAACGAGGGCGAAGTTGACCGCTGTGTTATTAATCGTATCTTTATTTGCCCTGTCATTCAAGTTCCTATGCGCTTAAACTCGGTCAGCTGCGCGTAGCACTCACACATGAACGAATCGACGACCTCAAAGCATCTGGCGAGCCTGTGGCTTCTGGTCGGAGGGCCGCAAGGGTCGTCGCAGACGGCAGGACGGTGAAGGTGGTGGAGCACCCGGACGGCTTCTTCCTCGGGGCCTCGGTCTCGAAACGCGTCCCCAAGTGGTTGTGGAGCGCCAGCGCAATCCCCGACTTCGCCGCCAGCGAGCTGAGCTGTGCGACCGCCCCAACAGCTTCGTATTCCCTGTGCCCCTCGCCACTACCCAGAGCAGGGGAGTCCCGGCCTCGGAAGCCCAAGCCACGTCCTGCAGCTTCATCGTCGAATACGACCCGGCATTCTCGACCCGGATTCTTCCAGCGTCTTCCTTACAAGCCGGGGGTTCTGTGTGGCCTCGCGAGGGAGGAGCCTTGTCTCCAGGCCTACCCCGTCGTATCCGATTCTCCTTACTTCCGCGAGGACCTCCCTTAACTCAGCCAGAGTGTGCATCTTTCCCCAGACGATCGTGGTGATGGATGTCTTCATTCCCCGTTGCCATCGCCCGCCCAATTAATTCGGAGATTAACCTTTCCAGGACTCGCTCACAGAGGCTGGGGGTGACACGCCAGGGTCCTCGCGATTGACATGAACCTGTCCTCGAAGTCGGGAAATTCGTCGCCGACGCTGACGTGCCAGTAGACGACGTAGTACCTCGCCGTCGGGGGGCAGTAGAGGTGGACCGACCAGACCTCGTGGCTGGACTCCAGCCTCCTCATGAAGCCTGGCCTCCTCCGGGCCACCACCCGAGAGACGAGCCCTTCGTGCGTCGAGAGGTTCTTCCTGGTCGACCTCACGATTTCCACGCTCTTCATGTTAGGGTCGCTGCGGAACCTCTTGATTGTCTCGTCCCTGTGCTCCTCCAGGTTCCTGAACCGCCGCTGCGCATCCTCCAGCTTGCCCCAGGAGACGAAGAAGACGTTGTTCTTCGGCGAGTGGAAGGCGACGTCCCCCCTCTGCCTGCTGTTCTTGGCGTTGAATTCGATCCTCCAGTCTTCCGGGATCTCGACCTGAAAGCCGTAGGCGGAGAACTTCTCGGTCAAGCGGGTTTCGCGAGCCGACACGATATTTAGTGATTTCTGGTCAGGCAACCAGCAGGCAGCCAGCAAGCCAGCCAGCAGCGGCCTAGCCATGCTTGATGGGCTCGCTTCCCGGCATCCTGGAGTCGACGACCTCCTTGTCCGCCTCCGGTAGGCGGTACCAGACCACTCTCTCCCCGATCCTGGCCCTCATCCTCCACTTGAGAGACTTCGGCTCGTCTTCTATCATCTTCCCCAGGTTCTTGATTCTGGCCTCGACCATCCTCCCGTCATCCTCGCCGAGCTGGAAATCGGACATCAGGCCGGCCAGCCTCCCCAAGTTCATCATAATCGTCTTGTAGATCCCCCAGTCGGCGCTGCAGACCTTGGCCAGGTACTTCCCGTTGATCATGCCGTCATCCGAACTCCCGACCTCGTGGTCCAGGAGGATTGCCACCAGGTCTTTGTAGTCCTTCGGGTCTATCTGGACTATCTGCAGTTTCGTGGCGAGGATGTCGGCCGGCGGAATCGTCGAGCCCTCGATGAGGAGCCTCTCCTTAAGGTTGAGGGTGTGGCACATCTCGAAGATGTCCAGGAAGACGTCGACCCTCCTCTGATTCTCCTGGTCGTTGAATATGAGGCGCCTGTCTCCGTACATGGCGTTGAACCTGTCCCTTGCGGCGTATCCCATCTGCACGAAGAGCTTCTTTATGGCAGGAGACTGCTTCGAAAGGNCCGACCAGCTTCAGCACTATCTTGCTCCGCCGGGCTTCGGCACGAACCCGTTTGGCCTCCTCCAGAGGGTCCTCTAGGGGCAAGGATGCCCTCGGAGAGGCTGATTCACTTAAGCGTTCCTTGAACGATTGCAGCATGTACCAGTCTGGTTTCACGAGGCAGAAAAGAAAATTGTCAGACAACCGCTGTCGTAATCGGTGTAAGCCTTACCGACGCCGAACCTGCCGGCCGCGCTTCCGAGCCTCTTCCTGTCAGAATCGACGAGGGCTTCGAGCCGGGCGTTGTGGATCTTGTTGGCCAGGTTCGACCCGTGGACCTCGCCTATGCTTCCGACCCCGACGAGTGCGATCCCGACTCGCCTCTGAGAAGACAACTACCTCGATGCACCGACTCACAGTCGATTTAAGAGTTCAAAAAATCTGGATTTTCAGACGCCCTCGCTCTTGTGAATCAGGTAGACCCCGAGCAGTATCAGGGCACCTCCGGATACCTGGATCAGCGTGATTGTCTCTCCCAGCCCTGCCACTGCGAAGAGGGAGCCGAAGATGGACGTGGTGGAGAAGACGAGCAGTGCGCGGACCGCCCCGATTCGGACCAGAGCCGCCGTGAATGTGAGCGTTGCGAGTGCGACGTCTGCCGCGTACAAGAGCAGGAGTGGCAGTACGGAGGCCGGGACGGCTAGTGAAGCAGAGGTTGCTACCAGGAAACCGAGCAGAAGACCGCCGCCGAAGATGTTCCTGAACTTCGAGACGAAGATGGGCCCGAACCTCTGGCTTGTAATCCTACTCAAGTTGTTGTCAAGAGCCCACACTATGCCCGATCCGAGTATCAGCAGGTTTCCAGCTAGCCCGTGAAGTAGCTGGACGCTCGAGAAGTCAAGGTCTGTTGAAACGACGACGATTCCGGCCACAACCAGGATGCTCTCGAGCAGCTGTTTCCTCTTCAGCCTCTCTTTGAACACGAGAAACGCCAGCACGGCGGTGAAGAAGACCTCGGCGTTGGTGAGGAGGGCTGCGTTGATGGCTGAGGTCTGATTGAGGCCGTACATGTAGAGAGCGGGAGCCAGCGCGGCTCCTAGCAGGCCGGTGGCCACCATCCACCCTGCGCTTCTCCTGCCCGGGAGTTCCTTAGGGCGGTAAGGAATCAGGATCAACCCTCCGATGAGGAAGACGAGGGCCGAAATCGTGAGCGGCTTCACGTTCACCAGGAGCAGCTTGCTGAAGACCGGGATGAGGCCACCCGTTACCGCCGACCCGAGGGCGTACAGGTAGCCCAGCTTTGCCTTGGAGGGTACCTGCGTCAAGAGACGATTCCCGTGCGGCCCGACGAAGCCGAGGTGATAAAGCCTGCTTCAGCCGACGGTTTGTTGGCCCTTCATGCTCGCGATATCGATAACGAACCTGTATCTGGCCCGTCGGCTCATAAGGATTTGACGCGGGTCGGACCTCCATCAGATGAGCACGACGGTTATGAAAATAATGACGCATCTCAAGGTCTGCTTGAAGCCAATTCAGCCCATCAATACCCCATCGCCCAGCTCGCGGGATGATATCCGAGCAGAGTCAACGAACCCAAGCAAGATGAAACAATACTCATTAGGCGTCCTGAGGGGAAGCAGGGTCGACCTTGGAGATTACCTGGGACGTGCACGGCCACACAATGTGGGACGCCTGGAAGGGCGGCAGGTCGTTCGACGTCGTCGAGAGAGACGACGGTTTCATTGATACCTTTGATGGCTCGAGCTATCTTGCCGGGTTTGATGAATGGCCTGAGATTGAAAGGAAAGCCATGAGACTCGTCAAGGGTCGCGTCGTCGACTTGGGCTGGCAGGGGAAGAGGTCTCAAGAAGGTGAAGCTGGGGTCTGTGCAAGACCTCAGATTCCCGCGCAACTCTTTCGACACCGCAATCCTGTTCGGGAACAACTTCGGTCTGTTGGGAGGCCCAGCCAAGGCGAAGAGTGTGCTCCGAAGGATGCACCAGATGATCTCCGAAGGAGGAGTGATACTGGCGGAGACCTTCGACCCCTACGGAACAGAAGACCCTGTCCATCTGGCGTATCATAGACTCAACAGGAAGAGAGGACGCCTACCCGGCCAGATCAGAATGAGGGTGCGCTACAAGCAATACACGACTCCCTGGTTCGATTGGCTCCTGGTATCGAAAGATGAAATGAAGACCCTGGTTGAGAGAACAGGGTTCAAGATGACCGGGTCTCTGGACTCAGATGGTCCCAGGTATATCGGCATCCTTCAGAACACCTGAGGAACTGGATTTCACGCCCCGGCGGAGGCGCAATAGTCTGCGAGAGCTTTGCGGAAGCTCGGACCAGGTTCTCAGGATTTAACGGGCTTGTAGAGGCTGTAGGGGCACCAATCCCTGTATTCGCACGCCCTGCACTTGGATTCGTTTTTCGTCGGGACGGGGTTCCGATTTCCCAGCCAGTAGTCCTGGGCCCATATCACGGCGTCCTTCGCCTCCGCGCTGGCGTAAGGGAAGACGAAGACTTTCATCCCGTACCTTGCTTCCACCTCATTGGTCGTGTGACGGGCCAAGGACTCAATAACTTCGGCGAGCAATTTCCTTTTCTCGTCGGGTTCGAGCGCCTCGTCTTGCCTCATTCTGGCCAAGACAAGTTCGAGGTTGGAGCAGTCGAACCCCATCGTCTCCAGGAGGGTTCCATAGAGCCTAACCTGAAGCGCCTGGTCTCTCCATAACTTGCTCGTGTCGCCCCTCGTGGTCTTGAGCTCGATCAGCCACCTCGGAGAGCCCTTCTCGAAGATCACCGCGTCGGGAACCCCGACGATTCGAAGTTTCTCCACGTCGCCGTGGAGGAGGAACGACGCAGTCACTCGCGGAGCCTTCTCGATATGCTTGATCAGCTCGTCCGTCCTCACGCGCTTCATCGCGAGAATCTCCTCGTGCAGCTCCGTGCCGACCTCCTTCTCCTCGGTAGGAATCTCCCCCCTGACGTACTCGTGGTCCACCTTCACTTCGCAGTAGTATTGGCCGGCTATGCTGGAGACGGGCACGAAGGAAAGGTCGTGGCGAAAGGTGGTCTCCGAGGTTAGGAGTTGCTCCCGCAGAGAAGCCTTCCAATCCTTCTTCACGGTAGACGCGCTCCCCGGTTGCTCGCTGAGATCCACGTTCTAGTGGGACGCCTTTGCGGGGTAGACAAACCACTCCACGCTCTCAAGTTGGCGCCACGCGTTCTTGTATTCGCTGTTCCACTCGAACTCTGCCAGGATTATGTTGAAGATGTCGTCTGCGATGGCCTTTGGGTCTTCTGTGCCGAGGACTTTCTCGAAGAGCCGGATGGCTCCTCTGTTTAGCTCAAGTTCGAACTTCGTTCTTTCACCTCTCTCCTGATTTGCTCACCTTCTTTAACCGCCCCATTTTTTCTTGGAGGTTTCTCCAGAGACCGTGTAGGCGTTTCAAGGGTCCGAGTCGAGCGAAATGGAACCCAGTCTTATTAGCGAGGGAGTTGAATCCCGCGTGTTTGGTCAAGCTGCCTAGGTTCACCCGGAACGAGCTGATCATCCTCGTCGCGATCGGGGTGCTCACGCCGCTGATCGACGACAGGGTGGAGCACTTTCTTGTGACGTTCTTCGCGAACATAAGCGGCTCTCTAAACGTCTTCGACTACACTGGGGGGCCCCTGAACAGCGACCTGCTGATTTCGTGGGAGCAGTACGGTGGCGTGCTCGCCGGTTTCCTGGTGAGGAAGCCGGGTGCGGCGACGCTCGCTATGACGATCAACGGGTTCGGGCAGTTCTTCAGGGACGGGTTTGTGGGGCCGCATCACCTCTTCTACGGTTTCGCTGGGCTGGGCGCGGACGTGGTCTTCTGGGCTTTTCGATACAAGAGGTACGATGCGGCTGCTTCTTCTCTCGCGGGGATTGCCGCGCAATTCTTCTGGGTCCCGCTCACCTATGCCTACCACGTGACTTACATATACCCTCTGTCCTTCATCGGTACAGACTTGGTGACTCGGGTGATCGGAGGCGCCGTCGGGAACGGGCTGCTCGGGGCTGGGCTTGGCGTGGCGATACTGGAGGCGGGGAGGCGGGCTGGGCTCCGCCTCGGTTCCGGCAAACTGCCCGAGATGCCGTCAGCGCCGGTCAGATTTGAGCGAGCCTAGCAGGGTCTCGGCTGAAGTCGTTCCGCTGGAGTTCCCTTGAAAATGGCGGGGCCTTTCTCGATTTTCAAGACGGCAGGCACATCGGAATCTTTAGGATGTCAGCTTTGTCTGCCACCCAGATTTCGCAGAAGCGGCGCAGCTTAGGGTCGAGTGCGCCGAGCTTGCCGCGCGGCACGACGAGAATTCGCCTCAATCGAGGTTGCCGGTCAATCTTCGACTGCAGCTCCACCCTCCAGATGTTCTTCGTGAGTAGCCTCGTGGTCCTGGGCTTGGTTTCGCACTCGACGAGGGCGTACTCCTCCTTAACGTCTGTGTTGACGAGCCCCAGCAGGTCTGGACGGTATGCTTCCCAAAACACGAATCGGTTGGGCGGCCAGAGAGGCTCCTCGATGACCTCGTATCCTTTTCTTGTGAGTTCGGAGGCGACGACGGCCTTCATGCCGCGGTGTAGGGCGGACTCTGACAACGCCTGCAGTCCTTTCTTCGTTTCTATTTCAGCCACGACGTCAGTTGCCGCTCACTCGAACTGAGGATTCTTTAGGTTCCCCTCGGAGAGGCTTTGCGAAGTACAGTTAACACAGCGTTCTCCTGAATTCTCACTCCCTTTCTGGTCTTCAACGAAGAGATTATTTCACGAAGATGCTGCTTCGCCTCTCTGTCCAGCGCTCGATAGTCTTCCTTCCGACCGGCCGTAACTTCTCGCAGAACCTCATCAACCGAATCGTAGTAGGTGTTGACAGGGAACTCCTCTTCTGCGATGAAGTCGAACTTGCGCTGAACGAGCGAAGCATATCGTAGCGCGAGTCTTGAGTGCCTATCCGACTCGTCCTCACTTGAGGGGCCCCAGTTTCTGCTCAAGAGGTAGGAGATCATGCCTTTGTGGAATGGCTGGTGGAGCGAAGCTTGCATGTTCAGAAGGATGCTCTTCGGCTTCAAGACGCGACAGGCCTCGTCGAGCACCTTGCCCATGGCCGGGATGTCCGCGCAGCAGAGAGACCACGAGAAAAATACCAAGTCGAATGATTCGTCTGCTATCGCTGATGCGGATGGGTCTATCCCCACAACACTCTTGGCTTGAGGTGCGTACTGAAAGGTCAGCCTACCTTCTCCGCACCCGATTTCGAGAACACTCCTGCCACTGAATGTAACGTGCCCTCGGGCTTTCGTAATCTCGATTCCTTCGGGATCCTCGTGCACGGTCAGGGTTCCTCCCCAGGCTGCGTCAAATCATGCCTTATACATGAACTGTCAACAATCCTCCGATCGCAAGAATATATCAGGAAGAAGTTTGAGCAGGCGTGGAAAGCCTCAGCGAGCCGTCCATCTGACAAAGAAGTTTTCCCATTAGTCAGAGTTCGAATCAAAGCACAAACCCGCACCGCGTGGGGTTTGTCGAGCCTCGCCGAAACCGCCAACATCCTTAAGAGTCCCTCTTGCGCGGTCTTCGCTGAAAGTTGAGCAGGGCAGGTCTCGCTTCTGAACGAAAGGACCCGAGCGAGCTCCTCCAGATCGAGACCTCGCGGGTCTTCGTCGGCAAGTCGAACGTCAGGAGGAGGCCGGGCGACGTGATCGACCTCACGCGCTCGATTCAGGAGAAGGGAGTTCTCGAGCCGGTCCTCGTCAGGCCCGTCGGATACCGCTACGAGCTTATCATCGGTTCTCGGAGGCTCGAGGCCGCGAAGGCTGCCGGGCTGAAGAGGATTCCAGCCGTCGTGAGGAAGATGTCGGACGAGGAGGCTATAATCGTCTCCCTGATTGAAAACATTCAGAGGAGGGACCTCGAGCCCGAGGAGGAGTACGACGGGCTGATGACACTGAGAAAGCTCAACCCGAAGTCCTACGGCACCCCCGAGCAGCTCGCCAAGGCGATCGGCAAATCACGAAGGTACGTCGAGGACCACATCAACGCGGTCGAGACGGTCAGGGGGCTGAGGAGGGAGACGAGGGCCGAGGTGACTGTGAAGAGCGCGCCGACCCCCGAGGAGAGGAAGGAGGGTGTCCTCCCGCTGAAGCACGCGACCTACATTCACAAGGCGGAGGAGACGCCGTCGATTCAAGGGCTGCCGAGCCGCGAGCGCGCCGTGAAACTGAAAGAGCTTGCCGAGACGATCGCCCCGCTACCGCAGCCGGAGGCCGAGAAGGTCGTGAGCCATTTCGTTATGGCGCCTCAGAAGTCGATGGAGGAGATCAGGAAGGACGTCCAGTATCTGCGCGCCGTGAAGCTCGAGATCCTCTTGGACCCGAGGGTGGCGGAAGCCCTGAGGACCGCGGCGGAGGACAGGAGGACGACGATGGAAGCGGTCGCATCTCTCGCAATACACTCTTGGCTGAGGCAGCAGAGTTACTTTTAGGAAACGTCACCCGTCCAGGCGGTCGAGAAGGTCTGGGATTTCAATTCTCATCGAAAGGCCTACCCATCATTGGAGCCTTAGCTTCACGTTGAGCTTCTTCGAGAGATTCTCCAGGTCTTGCGCAACGTAGAAGAAGGCCATCCAGCTCCACCTCCCCCACCTCCTGATCCCCTCCTTCTTCACCCGCTCGATGGCGTCCCTCGCGTTCTTTGGCTCTCTCCCGAAGAAGAGCTTCCCGAAGACGTCGACCGACCAGGCGTCGATTGGAAAGCCGGCCCTGGGGTTTATTATATCGGCCGAGTAGTCTCCGATTCCCGGAAGTTCCATCAGCCTCCTCTTGGACTCCTCGGCTGGAAGCCTTGCGAGGTCCTCCAGCGTCGGAAAGGCACCTCCCTCCAAGATTTTGGCCAGCCGAATAATGTACTTCGCTCGATACCCGAGCTTGCATCGACTCTCGAGCTCCTTGGTCGATACTACCGAGATCTCACTCGGGACGGGCCATGCGTTGACCCTCCTCCCGTCGAACTCCGCGACTCTGCCGTACCTGCTCACCAGGCAGTCCATCATCTGCTCGCTTCTCTTGAGAGGGGCCATCTGGAGGCATATCGTCAGAATCGCGAGGTCGAAGACGCTCCCACCCAGGGTATCGTGCATTCCGTAGAGGTCATCCACCGCATGCTTCAGAATCGGGTCTCTCCTCGCAAATCCGTAGAACTGACTCAGTTCGTCATTCACGCCAAGCTTCTCAGCGAGGATGCCCTTGATCGTCTCTTCCTTGTCGTCGGGCTCACGTGCGAGGAAGGCTGTCACCGAAATCCTCGGTGAGTCAGTCTCTTCAGTGGACTTAAGCTTCAGGCCCACTAGCATTCCATCGACATGAAGAGCCGTCCACATCGTTCCTTCCTCGAAGACCTCGAAGGGCGTGAAGAGGTCCCACCC
>VBPP01000197.1 GCA_005877365.1 Nitrososphaerota archaeon | reverse complement strand
AGCTCGAAGTTGTAAGGAGCTTTCGGCGATAGGACGAAGGAGAAGTTCTTCTCGAGCCGAACCAAACTCGCCTCCCGTTGCCGTGATGTTCGCCTTATAGACTTCGGCATCTTGGCGTCGCAAGTTGCGACCGACGGCCGACCATGCAACAACACGCTGCCTAATCCAGATTCGCATCTCGCCAAAAGACCAAATACGCTTCTGCCCTCGCAAGAGGGGTTGCAACGGGAAGCAGCCGAGAAGCGTCCTCGGGCCAGGATTGAGACGCTCGCAGACCTGATCTTCGGCCTCTCGCTCTCCGTGGGTTCCGTCGCGGCCATCGCGAGCTCGCCGACAACCCCCGCCGAAATCGGAAGCCACATACTCGCTTTCATGTTCACCTT